>NZ_JAKRMZ010000014.1:0-68871 GCF_022345915.1 Corynebacterium sp. ACRQP
CCCGCCAGAAACCCCCGCCGGCTCACACCCGGCATCGCCCTTCCTCCTTTAGTGCTGGTGCTCGGCGTGATCGCCCAAGTCGCCGTAGCTTTCGCCTCCCGGCAGCATGGTGCGCACGGCGATATCCGGAACAGTGAGGGTGTCGCCGCCCTCGAGCAGCAATGTCAGGTTGATGGTGTCGCCTGCCTCGATGGCCGGAGCGTAGCTCATCACCATGAAGTGGTCGCCGCCCGGTGCCAGCTCGTGGGTGCCGCCCGCGGGGATGTCGAAGCCGCCGTCCTTTTGACGCATCATCCCGTCGATAACCTCGTGGATCTGGTAGTCCGCCTCGCCGAGCGAGGTGGTGAATCCCACCACAGTGATGTCTTTGCCAGTGTTGTTGTGCAGGGTGCCGAAGATGGAGGTCATGTCGCTGCCATCTGCGGCATCCTTCGCGGCTTTAGCCCGGACAGCTCCGCTTTCCAACGTGACCGCGTCACCCGCAAGGTCCGCGGCCGGGGCAGTGCCCGCAGATTTGCCGGTGGGATCCTCCGAAGCAGCTTCGTCGCTGCAGCCGGCAAGCACCAGTGCGGCCGCCGCGGTGAGGGCGGCAATTCGCTTGTTCACGGGCATCGCCTACTTCTGCGCATCCGGGTCGGCTTCGGAGATTCGGCGGCTCTTGGCCAGCGCACCGAAGCCGGCACCGGCGACGACGAGCACGCCCGCCAGCGCGAGCAGCACCTTCATGGTGGTGCTCATGCCGTCTGCCGCGTCAACGACCGGATCCTTGCTCGCGTCCGCGGTCGCCTCGCCAGACGGGTTGAAGCTGAACGAGGTCATCCCCTTCGTCGAGTGACCGTCGGAGGACACGATCTGGTAGCCGACCTTGTAGTCGCCCGCCTGCGCATCCAGGTCTGCCGGAAGGTCGAGGGTGACAAAACGGCCGTCGATCTCTGGCTCGCCCGAGTAGACAACCTCGGACTGCCCGTTGACCTCGCGGGAAAGCGCCACAGTGTTGAAGCCGTCCTGGATCTCCCCGGAAAACTCGAGCGTCACAGCATCGGGGAACTCGCTGACCACACTTTTGTCTTCAGGGTCCGAGCCAATCACGGAATCGTGTGCGAAAGCCGGAGCGGCCGCGACCAACGTCGCTGTGGCTGCTGCGGCTGCGACCGCGCCACCTCGTGTGAATGCTGCCGGGATGAGCATGGTGCCTCCTCAAGTAGAACCAACGCGCCAACTGGCGCTAAGAGCACTAGTCGTATCCAAACCCACGTTAGTTCCCGTCACACTCGCCCCAAAACTATGAACGGGGCAACCCAACCCAAACGCCGATATCGGCGTTTACCGTCGAGGCCGAGACGCGAGCTGGGCTTTTCCACGGGCCGGACCCGCAAATGCCGATATCGTCGTTTAGTGGGCAAACGCAAAACGCCCGGGCTGTTTCCAACCCGGGGCTTTCCTTGTGGTCCTAGCTGGGATCGAACCAGCGACCTTTCCGGTGTGAACGGAACGCTCTTCCACTGAGCCATAGGACCGAACGAGGAATGAGATTACACGCCGCACCCGAAAGTACCGAATCGGCTGGTCATTGGCGGTAGCAGGGATTGCCGACAGCGGGGCGTCGACAAGCGATTGCACCGCGGGCCAAATTGCACCAACGTAATTCACACATATCCCCCTCAAAATGGCCGTGACATGGCGATTTGTAACGGCGGGCAGTATGCGGATAAGGTTTGTTCTCGCGTTCAACGCGGAGAGCGCGGAACGCATGCGGATGTAGCGCAGTTGGTAGCGCATCACCTTGCCAAGGTGAGGGTCGCGAGTTCGAGTCTCGTCATCCGCTCCAGTTCCCCAGAGGAACGTGGGCGCGATTAGCTCAGCGGTAGAGCACTACCTCGACACGGTAGGGGTCACTGGTTCGATCCCAGTATCGCGCACAGAGGGCTTACGCCCTCGTCAACTGAATAGCAATGCGGATGTAGCGCAGTTGGTAGCGCATCACCTTGCCAAGGTGAGGGTCGCGAGTTCGAGTCTCGTCATCCGCTCCAAGTACTTCGGGGTTTAAAGCCGAATACTTCGGAGGTAACTCCACGGTGGATTGGTCGAGTGGTTAGGCAACGGTCTGCAAAACCGTGTACACGGGTTCGATTCCCGTATCCACCTCCAAGCTGCAATAGCCTTGCGCGATTAGCTCAGCGGTAGAGCACTACCTCGACACGGTAGGGGTCACTGGTTCGATCCCAGTATCGCGCACAGAGGGTTTACGCCCTCGTCAACTGAATAGCAATGCGGATGTAGCGCAGTTGGTAGCGCATCACCTTGCCAAGGTGAGGGTCGCGAGTTCGAGTCTCGTCATCCGCTCCATTTCAACAAAAAGGGGTCCACCCTCTCGGTGGGCCCCTTTTTGCTATTCGCGCTCCCCTGCCTCCAAGCGTTGCAGATACAGCCGGGCAACGGTGAAACCCAGCGGCTCGTCCAGCGGCGACGAGTACGTGCGCTGCCCGAAGTCGCGCGCAAGCTGGCGGCGGGCGGCATCCACAATGGCGCCAACGAGCCCGGAGGACACCTGCATCGGGTTCTTCGGCGCGAACGCCACTTCTTCCGGCACTCCCCGATCCACCGCGAGCTTGCGGAAGATGTACTTGTCGTGGCCACTATCATCGGGCTGCACCAGCGACGGGTGGATGCGCTGTGCGAGCTCAACCGCCGCGTGGGTCTGCCAGATCTGGACGTGCCGCTCGGGATCCTCCAAGAGCCGCTCGTAGAAGTCCGGCACAAAACGTTCGCGCTTGAAGTTCTTAGCGACGTTTGCCCGCAGCGCCGCATCCCACGCGTCAACGAGGCTCTCCCCCGCCGCGGGAGCCACCGTGTGCCCGCCCATGAACAGCGCGTCGGCCCCGGCTCCGGAAAGCAGTACGCCTTCGGCGCCGTGGTCGTGCGAAGCGCCGTCGATAGCCTTCAACACGGCACCCGCCGAGATCTCCCACGGCTCCGGGAACTCGAGAGCCCGCACGACCCGCGCGAGAAGCCGCTCGAAGTCTTCGTCGGTGGGGCGAACAATCACGTGCTCGAGGCCGCATTGCTTTGCGACGGCTGCCGCCCTCCCCACTTCCTGGTCCTCCGTGTGCTGGCTGTAGGTCACGGCCAACGTGCCCGGCGCGACCTCGGCCACGTAGGTGGCCAGCAGGATGGAATCGATGCCGCCGGAGAGTTGGAGCACGGGCCGCCCCGCGTTGCGGGCGACGGCGGCGGTGACGCGTGCGCGGAGGTAGTGGTCGATGGCGGCGGCCGCTTCGCCGGCGTCGGCGATGTCGTAGGGGCCTTTCGTCAGTTCCCGTTCGTCTGCAACGTATTCGAGCGCTGCCCCGGTGATGTCGTGCATAGCTACGTTGTCCTTTCGCGGTAGCCGTCGGAAAGCTGCGTACCGGTGCGTCGTTGCTCGCCGGAGGCGCTGTCTAGGAACGGTGCCAGCTGATAGTTGGTGTTCCTCATCCGCTCGATTTCACGCTCCAGCTCCGTGATTCGCCCTTGGAGCTCGGCCGTCTTGCGGGGACGCCGTAGCCAGAATTTCTGGGCCTTCGTGCGGACCTCCTCCGGCGCTTCGCGGCCTTCGCGCACCCGGAATACGGTGTTGCGCACTAGGAGGAAGAAACCCACCATGATGAACGCCATCATGCCGATCAATCCGATGCGTTCGAAAGTGGAGATGCTGTCGATGCCCAGCACGCTGATGTTGGTGATCAACAAGCCCATCAGTGCAGCGAACAGCGACAGCACTTCCACGGATTTCCACACCAGCTGGTTCGACTCTGACTCGAGCTGGCGAGACAGTGCCTGTACTTTCTCGTCCACGGAAGCTACCTGCCGCTCGACGGCACTGCGGATGGCTGTCTGCACCTGCCACTCGGTGGAGACAAGCAGACGGTAGTTCTTGTACTCCTCGTGGCGGGCAAGCTGCTGCGGGTCCAGCACACGAATTGCCATATCCAGAGATTCCACGGCGCGCCGGTAACAGTAATTCTGGTCTTCCAGCAGCGTCGGGTCGGCGCTGAGGGTTTGTTCCAGTTCAAGCGTGTGGGTCGCGGTCGGCCCCTTCTCAAAATCCCACTGCGTTGCCGCGGCGATCCTGCGGTAGGCCTCCCCCATCCGGTAGTACGCATTGCCGTCCTTGGGGTCCGACTTGACCAGGGATTCAGCCAGAATCAGCATCTCCACCCCGTAGAAGCGGAACGGAAACAGCCACAGGCCGTGCAGCAGGAGGTGGCGAAGCTTGACCGGCACACGGTCCAGGTGCCGCGAGAGGTTTGTCGGACTTTCCGGGTCTAGGCCGATGGAGGAAAAGAGCTCGGACGGGACAATCCGCTTGCCGGCGCTGAGTTGCGCGAACGTGAGGTAGATGCCGTTGAGGTCGTACGGACCGACCTGCAGTGGAGCGTCGTCTGCGCGGCTGAGCACTTCAAAAATGCCGTCGTAGTTGAAGTCGAACCGGTACAGCTGCAGCTCAATCAGCGCAGTTGCCAAATACAGCAGGCGCGGTTGCTCCACACTGCCGTGTCGACGTACGCGCTGCGGCTCGTGCGCCCCAAGTCCCCGCTCCCGGGCTTGCCAACAAACGTCGGTGACCATGTTCAAAAACGGCTCGAACCAGACCATCTCAGTTGCTCTGTCCGCAGTCGACGCGAACGCGGCCTGCGCGGATGCCGCGAGGTTGTCTTTCCAGTGGCTTGTATCCGAGCGGTCGAACAGGAGCGAATAGAACTCGGATGCCTCCGAGTCCGCAATCCAGCCATTCCGTGCAGCGACGGCTGCCGCGTCGAGGTCAAAATGGTTTCCGGTAGGTTGCACAACATCCCCTTCAACAGACTGGAAGCAAGTGTAATGAACGAGCGACCTCAATCCCTTGATCCGGAACTTCTCATCGGTCCGGTTAAGCCGCCCGGAACGCGAGAGACTCGCCTTATGGGCATTGCGGCGCTGACCGGAGCTGCCACAAGCAAGGGAACTTCTTCCGGCTTGGGCAACGACACCGATTTCGCGCTGCTGAACGCACTGCGCATCTGGTCAGATGCGGTGCTCGTCGGTGCCGAGACCGCGCGCAAAGAGAACTACTTCGGCGTGCGTACCACCGCACAGCAGCGCGAGGCTCGGCGCGGACGGGGACAAGCGGAAGTTCCCCCGATTGTCGTGGTGACCAAGAGCCTGAAGTTCGACACTGCAACGCAGCTGTTTACGGACACACGTACGCCGCCGTTGTTCGCGGTGCCCGAAGACGTCCTGGGCGATACGGAGGTGTCTGAACACGCGCGGGAGATCGAGCAGGCGGGTGGCGTGATTGTGCCCGTGGAGGGCGAAGACGTCTCCGCAGTCGTTGCCGCACTGCACGCACGGGGGTTGGCCCGCATCGTCTGCGAGGGCGGCCCCAGCTTAAACACCCAACTCATCGGTGCCAGCGAAGTAGATGTATTCCACTACACCGTCAGCCCGCGCGCGGTGCAGCCGTCTGAACTACGCCTATTCGGTGAAGCAGACACACCTTCAGACCACGCTTTCATCCTCGAGGCGGCGCACACCACAAGCGACTCGATGCTCTTCCTGCGCTACCGGAGCGTGCGCGAAGGGTAGCCGCACCGTGGCAGGTACGGTTAGGCGCGTGATTGCTACCCCACCGCCTCGAAGCGCCCCCGAAGAGCCTGCACCGGGTTCGACTGCAGTGCAGGCCCAGCCCGCCGACGAGCGCGCGGGCCTCGCGCCCGCGATCGCCGCTGCCGCCTGGCCTGTCGCGGTGCTTCTGGTGCTCCACCGGCTGTTCCTCCTCGCGCGCGCGGGCTCGGTGACGGACGACTTCACCACCGTGTGGTCCGCAGCGCGCCGGTTTGTGGAACGCGTCCCCGTATACAACGAGGTCTACAGCCACGTCAATCCGCACTACCTGTACAACCCGGGCGCCACCCTGCTGCTGTCGCCGCTGGGGCTGATTTCCGACATAGACCTGGCCCGCCCGCTGTTCATCGCCGTCAACGCCGCGTGCATCATCGTCGCTTTAGCGTGGCTGACCAAGCTTGCAGGCCGCCCGCTTTCCGGGCCGACGTTTCCCGTCGCCGTTGCGCTGGCGTTTTGCACCGAAGCCGTGACCAACACGCTGGTGTTTTCCAACATCAACGGCATACTCCTGCTCGCGCTGGTGGCCTTTATCGCGCTCTTGCTTGCCCGCCGCGACATCGCCGCCGGTGTGGTGCTGGGGTTGGCCATCTTGGTCAAGCCGATGTTCGCCCCGCTGCTGGTGCTGCCGCTGCTGCAGATGCGCTGGCGCCCCGCGCTCGGCGCTATCGGCGTCCCGGTGGTGATGAACCTCATCGCTTGGCCGTTCACGCCCGGCGCCCGCGACTACTTGGACGTTGTGGTGCCGTATCTGAAGGTCACGCGCGACTACGCTAACTCCTCCCTATCCGGTTTTGCCGTTTATTTCGGCATGCCACGCTGGGCACATGCGCTGCTGTTCCTTCTCCTAGCCGCTGCGGTCGCCGGAGCGGTGCTCGGTCTTGTGCGCGTGCGCCACAGCCAGGAGCTGCTGTATCTCGCCGTGGGCTCCGGTGTGCTGCTCGCAGGAGTGTGCCTTTTGTCCTCCCTGGGCCAGGCGTACTACTCAATGATGTTGTTTCCCGCCCTGTTCACGGTGTTCCACCCGGACAGCCCCCTGCGCAGCTGGCCCGCTTGGCTCGGCGCGGCGCTGTGCCTGTCGCCCTTGAGCTGGTCCAGCTCGTTGCACCCTTTGGCCGGCAGCTGGCTCAACACGTTTTTGCCCACCGCTGGGTGGGCCGTGTTTATTGTGGCGTGCGCTGCGTGGGTATTGTTTAGCCCAACCTTGTGGCGCACTCCGAAGGAAAGGATTGGGCGATGACGAATTTCAAGGACTTCACCGACGCGCAGTGGCGCGAAAAGCTGAGCCCGGAGGAGTTCCACGTCCTGCGAGAAGCAGGCACGGAACCTCCAGGCATCGGCGAGTACACGGACACCACCACCGAGGGTGTGTACCGCTGCCGCGCGTGCGGCGCTGAGCTGTTCCGCTCCACTGAGAAATTTGACGCCCACTGTGGCTGGCCCGCGTTCTTCTCCCCGCTAGCGGGCGACGCCATCATCGAGCGCGAGGACACCTCCCTCGGCATGGTGCGCACTGAGGTGCTGTGCGCGAACTGCCACTCCCACCTGGGCCACGTGTTCGCCGGCGAGGGTTTCGACACCCCCACCGACCTGCGCTACTGCATCAACTCGATCTCGCTGACGCTCGACGAAGCATAAAAAGGGCGTCGTCAAAGCAATTGCTTAACGACGCCACCTTCGGTGCCCCGATGCTTAGGGCAGCACCGAAACGATCTCACCAATGTCGCCCACGCGGCGGCCCGTCTGGAACGGGATCTCCTCGCGGACGTGCAGGCGGGCCTCGGTGTAGCGCATGGTCTTCATCAACGCCTCGATGCGCTCGAGCGTCGGCGCCTCGAAGGCGAGCATCCACTCGTAATCGCCGAGCGTGAAGGCCTCGACGGTGTTGGCGCGCACATCCGCGAAATCGCGGGCCGCCATGCCGTGCTCCGCGAGGATGCGGCGGCGCTCCTGCGGGTCCATCACGTACCAGTCGTATGAGCGCACGAACGGGTAGACCGTGATCCAGTCCCCCGGCTCCTCGCCCATGATGAAGCTCGGGAGGTGGGACTTGTTGAACTCCGCAGGGCGGTGCAGACCGTTGCCGATCCAGCTCAGCTCCACCTTCTGCCCGAACGCGGTTTCGCGGCGGAAGTCCGCGAGCGCCTTCTGCAGGTGCTCAAACTCCTCGGCGTGCCACCAGATCATGAAGTCGGCGTCGGCGCGGATCCCGGTGTTGTCGTAGATGCCGCGGACAGTGACCACGCCTTCCTGCTCAAGGTTGGTGAAAAAGGCGCGAGCTTCGTCGATAAGCTCGCTGCGCTCGGCGCCAAGAGCACCAGGAACTGCGCGGAACACCGCAAACTGCAAAAACCGCTGCGTGGCGTTGAGTTTGTCAAAGTCGAGCTTGGCCATGTCTTGCCCCTTTCCTGCCGCAAGGCAGATCAAACAAAAGTCGGAGAACATTCTACGCCGTAGGTTCTGCCGCTCACGGCGCGCCTCCCCCAACGGCGCCGGTTGCTGGATACGTTTGACCCTGTGATGAAACCGGACACCACCTCCCCCATGTCCGCCGGCGGCGCGGGCAGCAACAGGGACGACCACGGCAACAGCGATTCCTGGCCCGCAGAGTTCAGCGCGGCCGTCGAATCCATGCACGCGGCGCGCCTGCGCCCAGAGATCACCCTGGGCACCATCCGCCCGCCACAGCGCCCCGCGCCGTTCAGCCACGCCGTTGGCCTCGAAGTCGCGCACGCTGACGAGGAAAACGTCCCGGTGGACTCTGAAGGCGACGCGTTCGGACGCCTAATCCTGCTGCACTCCCCCGCCGCTGAAGAGGCGTGGGAAGGCACCATGCGTCTGGTGGCCTACATTCAGGCCGACATGGACGACGCCGTGGCCTCCGACCCGCTTCTGCCTGACGTGGCCTGGCAGTGGCTCAACGAGTCGCTCGCAGAAACCGGTGCACGCCACACCAACCTCGGCGGCACGGTGACCTCGACCGCTTCGGTGCGGTTCGGCGAGATCGGCGGGCCGCCGCGCGCCTACCAGCTGGAGATGCGCGCCTCCTGGACCGCGGAGGGCACCGACCTCCAGCACCACGTGGAAGCTTTTTCCAAGGTGCTCGCCCACGTGGCAGGTTTACCGCCGGAAGGTGTGGCCCAGCTCAGCTCGCGCTAATATCTTTTCTTGATGAGTGCCCGGCTGGACTACCGCCTTGTAGACACGCCCGCCGCCTTCCATGAGGCGGCGGGCGCACTCGCGCACGGTCGCGGCCCGTTCGCCGTGGATACCGAACGCGCCTCCTCATTCCGCTACGGCGACCGCGCATTTCTCGTGCAAGTAGCGCGCCGAGGCGCGGGAACGTTCCTCATCGCCCCCGAAGGCCACCGAGACGAGGTCCGCGAGATCTTCGCCCCTGTGCTCGGCGGCCAGGAGTGGATCATCCACGCCGCGAGCGAAGACCTGCGCAGCCTGGCGCTGCTCGGGCTCCACCCCGGCGTGCTTTTCGATACTGAGCTCGCGTCGCGCCTCGTCGGCTACGACCGGCCGAACCTCGCCGCGATGGTCGAACGTTTCGTCGGCGTTGAACTGGAGAAAGGCCACGGGCACGAGGATTGGTCCCGCACGCCGCTTCCCAAATCGTGGCAGGACTACGCCGCGCTGGATGTGGAGTACCTCAACGAGCTCGCTGAGGCCCTCACCGAGGTGCTGGACGCCGAAGGCAAACTCCGCTGGGCCTTCGAGGAATTCGCGCACCTCATCTCCGTCTACTCGCTTACCCCGCGCCCTGTGAAGTCATGGCGCGACATGAAGGGCATCTCCTCCCTGCGCGACCAGTCCGGCCTCCAAGTGGCGCGCGAACTATGGCACGCACGCGAGGAAATCAGCGAACAGCGGGACATCGCTCCAGGGCGCCTGCTGCCCAACCGGGCGCTGCTCGATATCGCCCTCGCTGAGCCGGATTCACCCCGCGGCCTGACACGGGCCGTCGGAGGGAAGGGAATGCCCTCCCGGGAGGTTCGGCGCTGGCTAGGCGTGGTGGAACGCGCACTGGCGGCTGACCCCACCACGTGGCCGCGTCGCAAAGACCCGCGCGCAAACGGCACGCCATCGAAGTCCGGATGGGAGCGCCACTACCCAGAATCGTGGCAAATGCTGCAGCTGTGCCGCGAAGACATCGCCGCCAGCGCAGAAGACTTGGACATTCGCCCCGACATTTTGCTCACACCGGCAATTTTGCGCGAGACGGTGTGGAACGCACCTGACAACGGGCCGGCTTGGGACACCCACCAAGCAGCCTCGGCCCTAAAGAAGGCGGGGGCACGGCCGTGGCAGGTGGAACTTACGGCGCCAATTTTGGCCGCAGCCCACGCAGAGATGCTCGAACTGGTCTAGCGCTGACCTAATTTTCGGGATCCGCCAGGCTGGCCGCCCACTCGCGCACCTGCGCTGCAGCGGAGGCGGGATCAAGGCCGTACTCCTGCAGGATCTCGCCACGCGAAGCGTGCAACGGGAAGATGTCCGGGAATGCGAGCTGCCGCACCGGGGTATCCACTTCCGCAGCCGCGAGCGCCTCGGCAACAGCGGATCCCACGCCGCCGCGGACCACGCCGTCTTCGTACACCACCACCAGGTCAGCTTCCGCAGCCAATTCCAGCACGTCCGAGGAGACGGGGATGACCCAGCGCGGGTCAACCACGGTTGCCCGGATGCCGTCGGCAAGCACCGCTTCTGCGACCTCGAGGCCGTACTTCGCAAACGCACCGACAGCGACGATGAGCACGTCGATGTCGTCCTCGGTACCCTCTCCGTCGAGGCGCGACAGCACGTCCGTGCCGCCGGAAAGTCGCTCCAACGCGTCAATATCTGCGCCGACAGCGCCCTTTGGGAAGCGGACGACCGTCGGGCCGTCATCGACAGCGATTGCCTCGGAGAACTCCTCCCGCAATCGGGCGGCGTCGCGCGGCGCCGCGATGCGGATGCCCGGCACAATGGAGGCGATTGCCATATCCCAGACACCGTTGTGGCTGGCGCCGTCAGACCCGGTCACACCCGCGCGGTCGAGCACCAGCGTCACAGGCTGGTTAATCAGCCCCACATCCATCAGCAGCTGGTCGAACGCCCGGTTCAAAAACGTCGAGTACACCGCAACGACTGGGTGCAGGCCGCCGAGGGCCATGCCGGAGGCGGATGCGACGGCGTGCTGCTCCGCGATACCGACGTCGAAGAAGCGGTCCGGGAACTGCTCCGCAAAAGGCTGCAGGCCGGTCGGGCCCGCCATCGCCGCGGTAATGGCCACAATGTCGTCTCGCTCATGGCCGGCGCGCAGCAACTCCTTGGTGAACACGGAGGTCCAGCCCGGCTCAGAGGAGGCGAGAGACCGTCCAGTCACCGGGTCAATCACACCCGTGGAGTGCATCTGGTCCGCCACGTTGTTCACGGCCGGCGCGAACCCGTGGCCCTTCTCAGTGACAACGTGCACGATCAGCGGGCCCTCGTAGCGCTTGGCGTACTTGAACGCGTTGAGCAGGCTCTTAATGTCGTGCCCTTCCACCGGGCCGACGTACTTCATGCCCAGCTCCGGGAACATTTCGGTGGGCAGCACCTGGTACTTCACGCCCTCTTTGAGCGCGTGCAGCGCGTCAAAGGTGCGCTCGCCCACCCAGCCCATGGACTTCAGCGTCTTCTTGCCGGACTCCATCACTTCGTCGTACGCCGGCTGCATGCGAAGCGCCGCAAGCTGGTCGCGCAGCTTGGTCAGGTTGTTGGCGAACCCGCCGATGGTCGGCGAGTAGGACCGGCCGTTGTCGTTGACCACGATGACGACATTGCGGTTGGCCGCCGCGATGTTGTTCAGCGCCTCCCAGCACATGCCGCCGGTCAGCGCGCCGTCACCCACAACGGCGACAACGTTGTCGCCGTCCCGTCCCATCAACGCCTTCGCCTTTGCAAGGCCGTCCGCGTAGGACAGCGACGCGCTGGCGTGCGAAGACTCGGTCCAATCGTGCTCCGACTCCGCGCGCGCGGTGTAGCCGGAAAGCCCGCCCTTCTTGCGCAGCGTGTCGAACTGCCCGCCGCGCCCAGTGAGGATCTTGTGCACGTACGACTGGTGGGACGTGTCCCAAATAATCGGGTCGTTCGGTGAATCGAAGATGTAGTGCAGCGCAATGGTCATCTCCACAACACCCAGGTTTGGGCCGAGGTGCCCGCCGGTGGCGGAGACCTTCTGGATCAGCATCTGACGGATCTCATCCGCAAGATCATCGAGCTGCGCAGGAGAAAGCTTGCGGACATCCGCTGGCGTCGCAATATGCTCGAGCAGTGCCACAGTCCTGTCGTACTCCTTCGCCGTATCGGGCGCGCCCCGAATGGGCGCAGCTGCCGTTTCGTTCACGCTAGTTTACACGCTGGCTTTTAGACGAATTCTCGTCCCGCTACACCGCTTCAAGCACCGCGATCACTTCGAAGTGGTGGGTGTTCGGGAATGCGTCGATAAGCTTCATCTGCTTCACCGCGTAGCCGTGTTCGCCAAAACCCGCCAGGTCGCGAGCGAATGTGGCCGGGTCGCAGCCGACGTGGATGATGCGCTCGGGTGCCGCCTGGCCAATTGCACGGACCACCTCGGCGCCAGCGCCTGCGCGCGGCGGGTCCAGCACAACCAAACCCGGCGGTCGCTCCAGCTCGCCCACGACCGCCGCCGCATCGCCGTGGTGGACGCGCACATCGCAGGCGTCCGCGACCTGCTGGCGGCGGGAGGTTGCTGCGCTGGAGTAGTCCACCGACTCGATTCGGCCGCCGCCGAGCGCCTCGCTCATCGACGGCACGAACGCGCCGACACCGCCATAGAGGTCCCAGCCCACGCGGTTGGTGTACTCCCCCGCACCCCACTGCGCGATCACGTCCGAGTACGCCTCAGGGGCGCGCAGGTGCGCCTGCCAAAACGCAGTTGGTGGAAAGACGAAGTCGAACCCGCGCACGCGCTCCACCAGCTCACCTGGACCTTCAAGCACGCGCTCGACGCGCTCCACGCGGCGGCCGCGTTGCGCAGCCTGGGTCTCCACTACGTGGCGGGTGCCGTCGGCATCAACCGCAACGACAAGCTCGGCGCCGGGGGTGAACTTCTCGGCCTGTTCGCCCACGATGCCGTCAAGCAAGCCCGGCACCGGCTGGGTGCACGTCACTCCTGCGACAACGTCGGTGGAACGCGCCCGCCGCATGCCGGCGTTGCCCTGGCTGTCCACGCCAAGCCGGACGCGGGTGCGCCACCCGGTGACTGGCTGGAGCTGGACCGCCTCCACTGCACCAAGGTCGAGCGCGTCAAGCACCCCGGAGCGGGAAGAAAGCGCTCCAAGTTGTCCAAGCAGCACCTCGCGCTTGAACTCCAGCTGCGCATCTGCCTCGATATGGGAAAAGTCGCAGCACCCCGCGCCTGCGGCCGCCGCGGGGCAGGTGGGATCGACTCGGTGCGGCGACGGCTCAAGTACAGCGGTGGTCTCCGCGCGGGCCCAACGCTTCTTCACCTTCGTCAGCGTCGCCTCCACCGTGTCGTCGGGGATTGCGCCGCGGACGAACACCACGCGGCCGTCGGGCGCGTCGGCAATGCCTTCACCGCCGTGAGCCATGGCCCGGACATGCAAGCGCACCGGCTCCCCGACCGCGAGAGCGGGCGAGCCGGTGCCGTGCTGAAGCTCCGCCACTTACTCGGCAGCAGACGGGGTGTCGCCGCCTGCCTTCGTGCTGCCGCCGGCTGCGCGGCGCTCGCGCAGCTCCTGCAGCTGCTTCTGGTTCTCCGCGTTTTGGGCGATGATTTGCTTCAGCGCGTCGCTCAGGGCGTTCGGGTTACCCTCCGCCGGAGCCTGCGCGGACGCCTGACCCTGACGCGCCTTGGCCTCAGCCGCTGCCTGCACCTGCTGCGCCAGCTGCGCAGGAAGGACAACCTGCAGGGAGTTGCCGGCCAAAATCGGGTCCTCGCCGCGGTAGACGAAGGAGCGCGCGATGGTCTCGCGGCCGATCTCAGCGAGCTGGTCTTCAGACCCGGTCGGTGCTGCCAAGGTCACGCGGTAGAGCCAGCGCGGGCCCTCCACACCGATGATGCGGATGACGCCGTTTGAGCCGGTGCCCACGATCTCCTGACCCCACGGGCCCTGCTGGATCTCCACCGGCATGCCTTCGGCGCGCATGCCCTCAATGATCTCCTGCGAGGATTCCTCCCACAGGCCGCCGGTGCGCGGCGCGGCGAATGCCACCGGGGTAATGCGGCCGTAGCGGGTGACTACGTGGACCATCTTGGGGCCCTGTTCGCCCATCTCCACCTGCACCTGGGATTCCTTCGGCAGCGGGACGCGGATGGAACCGAGGTTCAGAGTGACGTTGGAAAAGTCCGAGAAGTCGAAGTCCTCGATGTCCACGTTGTCGCCGTCGAACGGGCCGGTGGAGCCGCCGACCGGGTCATAGTCCGTCAGCGCCTCCACACCAGCTGCGGCGGAAGCGACAGGTGCGGACGCGGGGGCAGCTTCCGGCTTTTCTTCCTGCTTTTCGACGGACTGTTCAACGGGCGAAGCTTCCTCAGCAGCCTCGATCTTCGGCGCTGCCTCAGGCTCGGCCGCGGGCTGGTCCTGCTCAGCCGCGGGCTGGTCCTGCTTCGGCTCGAGCGGCGAGGACTCTACAGGATTCTCCGGCTTCTGCTTCTTCTTTTTCTTGCCAAACGGCCAAAATGCCATCGGTGGTCACTCCCTAAATTGGTGGTCGCAGATGAGTGTAATTCTTGTGTTTGCGGTTACTGACTGTAGCCCGTGCTAGTGCGTGCCGGTCGAGCCGTACCCGCCCGCGCCGCGCTGTGTTTCGTCCAGCGCCTCAACCTCGGTGAAATCCACCAATTCCACGCGCTGAATCACCAGCTGCGCGATCCGCATGCCGCGGGTGATCTCGATCGGCTGGGATCGGTCGGTGTTGAGCAGGCAGACCTTCAACTCTCCGCGGTAGCCCGCGTCGATCGTGCCGGGCGTGTTGACGATGCTCAACCCGTGCTTGGCGGCCATGCCGGAGCGCGGGTGGATCAGGCCGACCGTTCCCACCGGCAGCGCGATTGCCACACCGGTGGCCACCAACGCCCGCTCCCCCGGCTGCAACACCAGATCTACTGCGGAATACAGGTCCGCGCCGGCGTCCTCCGGATGTGCGCGCATCGGCATTGGCAGCTCCGGATCAAGGCGCTTGACTGGAATCGGCGGGAGCGGATCGCCACCGTAGGTGCTGTACGTGCTGTTTTGGTTCTCCACCCGCCCCACACTACGTCAGTGCCGCTCCGGCAGCGCTACTTCGTCGGGGCACTGCGCCGGGCTCCCCCGTTGCTGCCGCGCAAGTATGTCCCTGCGTTTGCCCCGCCTATTGTGGAATGCGTGAGTGAGACCGCTTCGACCCCTTCAAACCCCGGCTCCGAGAATGCAGCACCGGCTGCGACGGCACCTCAGGCAAAGGTGTTGTACACGGAGCGCCAGTGGGTGCCTTGGTATTGGTGGGCTGCCCTCGCCGGGCTCGCTCTGCTGCTCGCCGGGCAGTTGGGCCTCAACCGCAACGTGTGGTGGTTCGCAGTTCCGCTAGTGCTGTTCACTGCCCTATTCGCGTGGTTTTTGTTCTGGCTGTCGCGCACCACCGTCTCCGTTGAACAGGATCCGGACGGCACGCGCTGGCTGCTCGTAGACGACGCGAACCTGCCCAACACAGTAGTTTCACGCTCGATGGTGGTGCCGGGTTCCGCCCGCCAGAATGCGTTGGGGCGCCAGCTGGATCCGGCAGCGTATTTGGTCTCGCGCCCCTGGGTCAGCGAACACGTGCTGATCGTCTTGGACGACCCGGAGGACCCCACCCCGTACTGGCTGGTCTCCTCGAAGAACCCCGAAGCGGTGCTGGCGGCCTTCGCGCCAGGCACTACCGCCGGGTAGCCCGGAGCGTCACAGCAGACAACAAAGGGCGGCGCCATCTGTCGGGATGGGGCCGCCCTTTAGCCGTCGATAAGCAGCTGCCTACTCGCAGTCGAGGCAGATCTTGGAACCGTCTTCCTCGGTGTAGGCGAGGCGCTTGTTCTTCTGCACGAGGAAGCAGGACGCGCAGGTGAACTCGTCGTCCTGGCGCGGCTTGACCTCGACGTTGAGTTCTTCGCCGGAGAGGTCCTGGGTCGGAGGCTCCACCGGTTCCACGATCTCGCCATCGTCGTCCATGCTGCTGCCAGCTACTTCAGCAGCCTTGAGACCTTCCAAGGAGTCGGTCTCAATCTCGTCGTCCATGCGGCGGCGAGGCGCGTCGTAATCGGTGGCCATGGTGTGTGTCCTCCAGCTCAGCGTGGTCGCCCCGGGAGGGGCCTGAATGTCGTTATTTGAGCGGAATACTAGGTCAAACACATAGCCCTGTCATCTTTCCTGCTCAGAAGCAGAAAACTTCAGTCGCGATGCGCAGTAGCAAGGCGGAACTGCCGTGACGTTTGTACACTTCACTGCATGACAGAACAGGCCCTAGGTTTCGGCGTTGATGTGGGCGGCTCCGGCGTGAAGGGGGCCGTAGTGGATCTGCGCACCGGCGATTTCGTGAGCGAACGCGTGAAGATTGCTACGCCGCAACCGGCAACGCCGGAAGCGGTGGCCGAAGTGGTCGCGCAAATTGTCCGGCAGTGCGATTGGGACGGCCCCGTCGGGGTCACCCTCCCCTCCGTGGTGACCCAGCAGGTCGCGCGCACCGCGGCCAACATCGATGCATCGTGGGTGGGTACCAATGTGCACGACCTGTTCACCCAAGCGCTGGGCCGCGATGCCGTCTCTGTGCTCAACGACGCGGACGCGGCCGGCATCGCCGAGGTGGCCTTCGGCGATGAGGCCGCCCGCAAGGGGGCAGTCATCTTCCTCACCTTCGGCACCGGCATCGGGTCGGCGTTTCTCATGGACGGCACAGTGTTCCCCAACACCGAACTCGGGCACATGCTTATCGACGGCACCGAGGCAGAGCACCTCGCCTCCTCCGCGGCAAAAGACCGGGAGGAGTTGAGCTTCAAGAAGTGGGCCAAACGCGTGGATAAGGTGCTCCACGAGTACGACCGGTTGTTCAACCCGGCCGCGTTCATCGTCGGTGGCGGGATTTCCCGCCATTCCGAAAAGTGGGTCCCATTGCTCACGGTGGACACCCCGGTTGTTCCAGCAGCGTTGCGCAACCGTGCAGGAATCGTGGGGGCAGCGATGGCCGCCCAGAACCATGTCGCACCGTAGACCAGCCTGAAGGTTGTTGTACGGTGGTTGCCGTTAAACGGTCAGTCCGCGGGGGAAGGAATACTCCGCTCGGACGACTGTTAATATTGGCGTTCTGAAAATTTCGGGACGCATACGTACCCTGGATTGCCAGTGGTAAGGTCCGATTGACTCGAAAGGGCGTACGTGGTAGCCAGCCAAGCTTCAAGCAACAGTGCCGACGACGTGACTGCGGTTTCGTCCGACGGCGGCGCAGGCAGCGTTGCCAAGTCCAGCGCGAAAAAGACAGCCAAGAAAGCTGCGAAGAAATCCGCGAAGAAGACCGCCAAAAAGACGGTGAAGAAGGCAGCTAAGAAGACTGCGAAGAAGACCGCAAAGAAGTCTGCCAAGAAAACCGCCAAGAAGACGACGGCGAAGAAGGCCACAGCGAAAAAGGCGACCAAGGCCGCGAAAAGCGCCGCGGGCGATGCCGACGAGCTGGACGACGAGCTTCAGTCTGTCACCGGCGGCGCGGACGAATTAGACGATCAGGATTCTGACCGCGATGACGCGGATTACGATGCGGAGATCGGCGACGATGACGATGCCTTCGACGAGGATATCGACGGTGCTCTCGGCGACGACAGCGACGATGACGACGACCTCGGCGAAGACGGCGACGATGACGAGGACGAAGAAGAAGACGAGGACGAGGGCTCCTCTGTCTGGGACATCGAGGAATCTGCCGCGCTGCGCCAGGCGCGCAAGGATGCGCAGCTGACCGCCTCGGCCGACTCGGTGCGCGCCTACCTCAAGCAGATCGGCAAGGTTGCCCTGCTCGATGCTGAGCAGGAGGTGTCCCTGGCCAAGCGCATCGAGGCTGGGCTGTACGCGCAGTACCGCCTCGACGAGATGGCGCGCGCCGCCGCGGAGGGCGACAAGGACGCCAAGCTCACCCCGGCGGTGAAGCGCGATCTGCGCGCAGTGGCGCGCGACGGCCGGAAGGCGAAGAACCACCTGCTGGAGGCGAACCTTCGTCTGGTGGTCTCCCTTGCGAAGCGCTACACCGGCCGCGGCATGGCGTTTCTGGACCTGATCCAGGAGGGCAACCTCGGCCTGATTCGCGCCGTGGAGAAGTTCGACTACTCCAAGGGCTACAAGTTCTCCACCTACGCCACCTGGTGGATCCGCCAGGCCATCACCCGTGCGATGGCGGACCAGGCGCGCACCATCCGTATCCCGGTGCACATGGTCGAGGTCATCAACAAGCTCGGCCGTATCCAGCGCGAGCTGCTGCAGGATCTCGGACGCGAGCCCACGCCGCTTGAGCTGGCGAAGGAAATGGACATTACCGAGGAGAAGGTCCTCGAGATCCAGCAGTACGCCCGCGAGCCGATCTCCCTCGACCAGACCATCGGCGACGAGGGCGACAGCCAGCTCGGCGACTTCATCGAGGACTCCGAGGCTGTCGTGGCGGTGGACGCGGTGTCCTTCACCCTGCTGCAGGACCAATTGCAGGACGTGCTGCACACCCTGTCCGAGCGCGAGGCCGGCGTTGTGCGCCTGCGCTTCGGGCTTACCGACGGCATGCCGCGCACCCTCGACGAGATCGGCCAGGTTTACGGCGTGACGCGCGAGCGCATCCGACAGATCGAGTCCAAGACCATGTCGAAGCTGCGCCACCCGTCGCGCTCCCAGGTGCTGCGCGACTACCTGGACTAACAGCCCGGATCTCCCCCGAAACGCGTAGACGCCCCGACCGATCGTGGTCGGGGCGTTAGCCGTCGAAAAGCAAGTGCCTAGTTGTTCAGGCTCTTTTCAACCTCGTCTTCGATACAGGTCTTGTACTGCTCGTTATCGCCTTGGAACTGCTCGCACGCCTCCATGACTCCGTCGTCCAAGAGCTGCTTCGCCAAGGAGATGCCGAAGATGAGCATCAGCGCGGACAGAATGGTGGCGATTGCACCCATGACGATGCCGGAGATTGCCATGCCTTTGCGGGAACCTGGGCCAACGATGGAGTTGGCCTTCTTCACACCGACGATGCCCAGAATCAGCGCGATCACGCCGAGGATGAGGCCCGGGAAAAGGAAGAGCAGGCCCAGCAAGGACAGGATGCCCAGGATCATCGCTGCGAGGGCGACACCGTTGTTCTGCTGGGGCGGTGCTGCCTCGTAGCCGTACGACGTCGGCGGCTGGTTGTAGTTGCTGCCGGCCATGCCGTAACCGGCGTGGCCAGGCTCGCCGCGGGTGTAGTCCGGCTGCAGCTGCTCGGGGGCGGTGTAGTCGCCATAGTTGGAAACGCCCTCCGGGTGGCCGCCAGCAGGGTTGGTGCCGTACTGGCCGCCACCGTAGGGGTTTTCACCGTACGGGTTCTGGCCGTTCGGATTTTGACCGTTCGGGTTCTGGCCGTTGTAAGGGGTGCTCATCACAATTCCTTTCGTTTCATTGCGGTGCACGCCACCCTACCGGTGGGGCTACCAGTCTCGCAGGAAGGCGATGCGCTCGCGCAGCTGCTCGGCGTTGCACAGCGCGGTGGGCGGCCCGCCGCAGGCTTTGCGCACCTCCGTGTGGATCGCGCCGTGGGGCCGGCCGGTCTTCCCGGCGGCGATGGCCACACGGGCGTTGAGCTCCTTGCGCAGCGCGGGGATTTCGTCCGCGGCGGTTGTGGCGTTAGAGGCAGCTGCCGCTTCCTCTGCCGGGACGGGCTTCTTCACCGGCTCGCCAAGCACCTCCGCACGCTCGCGGGCCTTGCGCTCCTCTGCCCTGCGCGCCCGCTCCTCGGCGTCGCGGGCATCCAGTTGGTCGCTTTGCCGCTTGGCCAACAACGTTCGCACCTGGTCGGCGTCGAGCAGGCCGGGCAGGCCGAGGAAGTCCTGCTCTTCGGCGGAGCCTGCTTGGGTGGGCGTGCCGTAAGTCGAGCCGTCGAAAATCAGCGAGTCCAGCTCGGCGGACGCGCCGATGGATTCGTAGGACGGCATGTCGTCCGGCTCGGTCTGCGTGCGGTTTGCTTGATCCAGCAGCTCGTCGGACCAGCCGGATTCTCGGTGAGGTTTGCCCAGGACGTGGTCGCGCGAGACCTCCATCTCCTCCGCCAGTCGCAGCAGCACCGGCACGGAGGGCAGAAACACGGAGGCGGACTCGCCCGGCATGCGGGAGCGCACGAAACGGCCGATCGCCTGCGCGAAAAACAGCGGGGTGGACGCTGAGGTGGCGTAGACGCCAACTGACAGGCGCGGCACGTCCACGCCCTCGGAGACCATGCGCACCGCAACCATCCACTCGTCGCGGGAGGCGGAGAACTCGTCGATACGCTCCGACGCTCCCGGCTCGTCGGACAGCACCACAGTGACCGGGGTGTTGGACAATGTCCCCAGGATCTTCGCGTAGGCGCGGGCGGTGGTCTTGTTCGTGGCAATGACCAACCCGCCGGCGTCCGGCATGTTGGCGCGGATCTTCATCAACCTGGTGTGCGCCGCGGAGAGCACAGCCGCGATCCAGTCGCCCTTCGGGTCCAACGCGGTGCGCCAGGCGCGGGTGGTTTGCTCGGCGTTGAGCGGCTCGCCAAGGCGGGCGGAATACTCCTCGCCCGCCGAGTCTTTCCACTGCGCCTCGCCGGAGTACGCGAGGAAGACCACGGGGCGCACCACGCCGTCGGCAAGCGCGTGCGAGTAGCCGTAGGTGTAGTCGGCCTCCGAGACTAGGTGGCCCTCGCCGTCCTCGACGTAGCGCACGAACGGGATCTGCGAGTCGTCGGAGCGGAACGGCGTGCCGGTGAGCGCCAGGCGGTGCTCGACGTCGTTGTAGGCCTCGTAGACACCGTCGCCCCAGCTCTTGGAGTCGCCGGCGTGGTGGATCTCATCCAAGATCACCAGCGTGCGGCGGGCGGAAGCCACAGCGTGGTGTTTGAAGGGGTGCATGCCCACCTGCGCGTAGGTGACCACGATGCCGTCGTAGGAAGCGTTGACGGCAGACGAGTTGGTGAAGTTCGGGTCCAACGACAGCCCGAAGCGTTTCGCCGCGTCGGACCACTGATGCTTCAGGTGCTCCGTTGGCACCACCACGATGATGCGCTGGACGGTCTTGTCCTCTTTCAGGCGAGAGGCCAGGGTGAGCGCGAAGGTGGTTTTGCCCGCGCCAGGGGTTGCCACGGCCATGAAGTCGCGCGGCTTGTCGCGGAGAAACGAATCAAGGGCCTCCTGCTGCCATTTGCGCAGCTGGGGCCCAGAAGTCGCGGCGGTCACTTGCGGCGCAGCCCCTTGTAGATCCGCTCGCAGTCAGGGCAAACCGGGGACCCGGGCTTGGCCTGCTTTTTCACCGGGAAGGTCTCGCCGCACAGCGCCACCACCATTTTTCCGGAGATGGCGGAATCGACGATCTGGTCCTTCTTCACGTAGTGGAAGAACTTGGGGGTGCCGTCGTCCGTGGTCGACGAGGTGTCTTCCCTGAGGTCCGGGCGCTCGAGCGTCTTCGTCGTCGTATTCACGGCAACCATCATGCCCCAATTTGGGCGAGAGGTTAAGCCGGAGGGCTAACCTCAGAGTTCATGAGCGCCAACGACCACACATCCACCGGGCGCGCCTCCCGCCACTCACGCCGGGGCAGGAAATCCCGCGCGCTGATCACGGACGCTTCCTACACCCCGGAGCAAAACAGGCAGTCGCGCGAGAAGCAGTACGCCGTCTTGCAGGGGTTGCGCCTGCCGTTCATCGTCGCGGCGGTGGCCGCGGCGTGGGCGAACTGGTGGGTGCTCGCCGGCATTTTGTTCGTGGTGTCTGTCCCGCTGCCGTGGATCGCCGTCGTGCGCGGCAACGCGCAGGGCGAGGTCCGGGATACCCGTCAGAAGAATGTGTACAAGCCGGCGGTGGCGCGCCAGGAGCAGCAGATGCTGGCGCAGCAGCAACGCACGGCGCTGGATTCGGCGGAGAAGGACCGGTCTAGCTCCCCCGCTATCATCGACCACGACGAATAGCCCCCTCGCACCGCAGGAGTTTTTGCGTGACTGCCCCAGATGATCTCTCCCCTCACCTTCCCGCAGTTGCCCAGGCGCTTGCCGCAGAACTCGACGCGGCGGGTTTCAGCGCCGACGGCGTCGCGGCCCACCTCGGCCCGGAGGCGACCGAGGCGCTCTACCGCCGTGAGCCGGGTGTCGTTCTGGCGGCGTGTTCCGACGACGCGCGCTTGTCGCGCCTGATCCGGTTCTTCCTGCTGCGCCGCCCCGCCACAGCGGAGGCGTTGAGCGACATGCTCACCCCGAAACTTGCGCTTTCGCTTATCGACGACCACCTGGTCCTGCCCGTCGCCGACTCGTCCACGTACCGCATCGCCGTTGACGTGCGCCCCCACGTGGTGGCCGGCAAGCCGAGGCTGGTGCTCTCCGACCTCGACGCGTCCATGACGGACCACGTCCCGGGCCGCGACCACGTCCTCGGCGTCGGCTCGGCGTCGCTGTCGCTGCTGTCCGCGACACCGTGCACTCCGGTGGATTCGGTGCTGGATTTGGGCACCGGCTCCGGCATCCAGGCGCTCGCGCAGGCGGACGCCGCCACGCGCGTGGTGGCCACGGACGTCCACGCCCGCGCGCTGCAGTTCGCCGAGGCGACCATGCGGGCGAACGGGGTGGACAACGTGGAGTTGCGCGAGGGCGCATGGTTCGAGCCGGTGCAAGGCGAGAGATTCGACCGCATCGTGGCCAACCCGCCGTTTGTGGTGGGGCTACCGGAGGTGGGGCATGTCTACCGCGATTCTGGTTTGGACCTCGACGGCGCAACTGAGCTGGTGCTCGGCCAGGCGCCGGAGCACCTCGCCGAGGGCGGCCGCGCGTTCATCCTTGGTTCGTGGGTGCATGTGCTCGACCAGTCCTGGCAGGCCAGGGTCGCGTCCTGGCTGCCGTCCCACGGCGTGAGCGCCTGGGTGCTGCAGCGCGATGTGGTCGATCCCGGCATGTACGTCTCCACGTGGCTGCGCGACGAATCCATCGATCCGCGCTCTGACGAGGGCGTCGCGCGCACCGTGCAGTGGCTGGACCACTTTGCCGACAACGACGTCCACGCAGTGGGCTTCGGCTGGATCCTCCTGGAAGACATCGGCGACGCTCCCAGCGAGATCACCTGCGAGGAACTGTCCCAGCCGTTCACAGACCCGCTCGGCCCGGAAGCGGAAGAGTACTTCACCCGCACCGCCTGGCTGCGCGGCAAGGACCGCGACGACGTCCTCGACGCGAACTATGTGGTCCGGCCGACGGTAGCGCTGGAAGACATCAAGCTCGCCGACACCGAGCTCGGGATGGGGTTCGCCGATGAAACACTGCGCATCACCCGCACCGACGGGCCGCGGTTTTCCCACACCATCGACGCTGGCATCCTCTCGCTGATCTCGGGACTGCACCCGAACGGACTGCCGTTACGGGACGTTGTCAGCCTGTACGCGGCATCGCGCGGGCTGGGGCAACCGGAGGACGTCGACAAGCTTGAAGCGGATGCGGCGGGCGCTGTGGTTGACCTTGTGCGCCACGGGCTGATCCTTCCCGCTGAAATTGCGCAATTGACTCACCTTTAAACAGAACGGAGCAGCAATGAAAGCAGTACTCACGCGTGTGACAAGCGCGTCCGTGACCGTGGACGGCGAGACCGTCGGTGCGATCGACTGTCCCGACACCGGCGGGATCCTCGCTCTCGTCGGCGCGGGCCGCGAGGACGCGGACGATGCGTGGGAGACGGTTGCGCGCAAGATCGCGGAACTGCGCATTCTCGACGGCGAACGGTCGGTGGAGGATGCTGGCGCTCCGGTGCTGCTGGTCAGCCAGTTCACGTTGATGGGCCGCACGGCGAAAGGACGGCGCCCGTCCTGGAGCGACGCTGCACCTGGCGACGTCGCGGAACCGGTGATCGGCAATATTGCCGAGGCACTGCGCTCGCGCGGCATCCACGTCGAGGAAGGCCGATTTGGTGCGCATATGCAGGTCGAAAGCGTCAACGACGGTCCCTTCACCGTGATCGTCGAAGCGTGACCTGAATATATTTCCCGCGGGCGGGAACACTGGGCGACAGCTGAACGTTGCCCATCTAGACTGCCCAGCTGTCCCACCCAGCTTTTCCACCTAGTCCGAGGAGGCGTTGCCACATGACCCAACCGGATCACGCTGCACAGGGAACCAAGGAATCCGAAGAGACCGTCGACCGCGGTAGCCGGAGGAACCAGACCAACGACAACCCTTCTGCGGACCTGGTCCGCGTCTACCTCAACGGCATCGGCAAGACTGCTCTGCTCAACGCTGAGGAGGAGGTCGAGCTCGCCCAGCAGATCGAGGTCGGCCTGTACGCGCAGCGCCTGTTGGACGACCCGGAGGTGAAGCTGACCCGCGCGAAGAAGCGCGACCTGAAGATTCTGGCGAAGGAAGGCCGCAAGGCCCGCGCCCACCTGTTGGAGGCGAACCTGCGCCTCGTGGTGTCCCTGGCCAAGCGCTACACCGGCCGCGGTATGCCGCTTCTGGACCTCATCCAGGAAGGCAACCTGGGCCTGATCCGCGCGATGGAGAAGTTCGACTACTCCAAGGGCTTCAAGTTCTCCACCTACGCCACGTGGTGGATCCGTCAGGCGATCACTCGCGGTATGGCGGACCAGTCCCGCACGATCCGCCTCCCAGTCCATCTGGTGGAGCAGGTGAACAAGCTCTCCCGAATCCGCCGCGAGATGTACCAGTCCCTGGGCCGCGAACCAACGAATGAGGAGCTGGCGGAAGAATCCGGCATCGAAGAATCCAAGATTGAGATGCTGCTGCGCCAGTCGCGCGACCCGGTGAGCTTGGACATGCCGGTCGGCGCGGACGAGGAAGCGCCGTTGGGCGACTTCATCGAGGACGCCGAGGCCACCGATGCGGAGGACGCGGTGGTGACCACCCTGCGCCACGACGATATCGAGGACATCATCAACGGCCTCGAGCAGCGCGAGCAGGACGTTATCCGCATGCGCTACGGCCTAACCGACGGTGTGCCGCGCACCCTGGACCAGATCGGCCGCCAGTTCGGCCTGTCGCGCGAGCGCGTCCGCCAGATTGAGCGTGAGGTCATGGCGAAGCTGCGCGCCGGGGAGCGCGCCGACCGCCTGCGCGATTACGCGCTTTAAGCGGCGCTGCCCTCCGCAGTTTTTCAGCCCAGCACCTTCAGGTTCACCGGTACAGCCACAGGTGCTGGGCTAAAGTATTGCCACATGGTTTTCGGACCTCTAACCAGCACCGCGATTGGAAGGGAGCATCACAGTGCGTGATCTCGTTGACACCACAGAGATGTATCTGCGCACCGTCTACGAACTGGAAGAGGAAGGCATTACGCCGCTGCGCGCGCGAATCGCAGAGCGCCTCGAGCAGTCCGGCCCCACCGTCTCGCAGACGGTTGCGCGCATGGAGCGCGACGGTCTGATGGTGGTCGAGCACGACCGCTCCCTGTCGCTGACCGAGGAAGGGCGCCGGCGAGCCACCGCCGTGATGCGCAAGCACCGTCTTGCGGAACGCCTGCTTACCGACGTACTGAAGTTGGACCTCGCCCAGGTTCACGACGAGGCGTGCCGGTGGGAGCACGTGATGAGCGAAGATGTGGAGCGCCGGGTTGTCGCGGTGCTGGACAACGCTGAGCGCTCCCCCTTCGGCAACCCGATCCCCGCACTCGACGAGCTCGGTGTAAATGCCGGCACCGCCGATCAAGTGGGCACCCGAGCCAGCGATCTGCGTCTGAAAGAACCGGCGCGCGCGAAGGTGGTGCAGATAAGCGAGATCCTGCAAGACGGAGCATTGCCGAAATCCGCAGGCCAGCTTGTGGGACAAACGGTGGATCTGCACCCACTGGAGGACGGCGCGCTGGAAGTCTCCACCGATGAGGGTGAGACTTTCGTTCTCACTGCGGATGTCTCGCACGCCCTGCGCGTGGAGCGCGAAGACTAGCCAGCACGGAAAGGACTGCCATGAAGCTTGTTGTCACCGGCGGCGCCGGCTACGTGGGCAGCGTATGCGCTGCCACCCTGCTCGAAGCGGGACACGAAGTGATCGTCGTGGACGATCTGTCCACCGGCAACCGTTACGCCGTTCCGGAAGGCGCCACGTTTGTCGAAGGTGAGATCCGCGACGTCATCGACGATGTGCTCGCCGCAGACGGCGCCGCACCGGTGGACGGCGTGCTGCATTTTGCGGCGAGGTCCCTTGTCGGCGAGTCCATGGAGGACCCCGCCAAGTACTGGCACGGCAACCTCGACGTTTCGCTGGCTCTGCTCGATGCGATGCGCCGCCACGGTGTGAATTCGCTGGTCTTTTCCTCCACTGCCGCCACCTACGGAGAGCCTGACGTGGTGCCGATTACGGAGGACGCTCCCACCCGGCCGACCAACCCGTACGGCGCGACGAAGTTGGCCATCGATGACGCCATCACCTCTTACTGCAACGCCTACGGCCTTGGCGCGACCAGCCTGCGCTACTTCAACGTCGCCGGCGCGTACAACGGCATCGGCGAAAACCACATCACGGAGACGCACCTGATCCCCATCGTGCTGCAGGTGGCAATGGGCTACCGCGACAAGATCATGATGTACGGCGACGACTGGCCCACGAAGGATGGCACGTGCGTGCGCGATTACATCCATATCCGGGACCTCGCAGACGCGCACGTGCTCGCGCTTGAAGCCAACTCCCCCGGCACGCACCAGATATACAACTTGGGCTCCGGCGACGGGTACTCCGTTCGCGAGGTGGTCGAGGTTTGCCGCGAGGTCACCGGCCACCCAATCCCGGCGGAGGTGGCGCCGCGCCGTGCAGGCGACCCGGCGACGCTGATCGCGTCCTCGGAGAAGATCCGCGACGCCCTCGGATGGAACCCGACGCGGACGCAGCTGCGCACCATCGTCGAAGACGCCTGGGAGTTCACCCGCCAGCTCGGGGACCGGTCGCATTCCGCACGCTAGACGCGCATTATCCCTCGAGCTCACTCCAGGTGTCCAGGCACCCCTGGCGACACAGCTCGAGTAGTGAATGGCCCTGCCCGATGTCCAACACGCCGCCCAACAACGCGGTCAAGTTGTGCCCCGGCAGCTCCCCCTCTGCACACTCCAGCGCCGCGCTGGCCCAACCGATGAGTCCCTGCGACAAGGCGATCATGGCCCACAGGCACAGCGCGTTCGCCCTGATTTCCCCGCGGAAATTGCGCGCGATGGTCAACAGCACCGCTCCGGCCGCCCGCGGGCGTTCCAGCGCGTCGAGAATGAGGAAGTCGCGCAATCTACTTCCAGACAGCATGGCGGCGAACAGCTCGACGTCGTCCTGGCTGGTAAACACATCGTCGATAATGAGGCTGCCGTCGATGTCGATCAGCCCCGCGTTCGGCGCGGCGGCGTAGACGCTACATGCTCTCTTGATCTGGACCCGCGCGGCTTTCGGAGCCATCTTCACCAGTTGGAACAATTCAGCGCCGCGCGTGTACGCGGCGGGCGCGAGAGTCTCCCCTGTCTCCACATCAGGCTCGAAGACCGGGGCAAAGTGGGAGAACACTTCGCCCTTGTGCAGCTCCGGCAGCACTCCGTGGTCGATCAACGGGCGCATCGGTTCTGCCGCTGCCACCGAGGTCACCGTGCCTTGCTCGTAGCCCGCGCTCCATTCCCAGACTGCACTGGCGGTGTCCGGGTCGGGTCCGAACACCAACTGGTAGTGCGTGCCGTCGGCGATTTCGGAGACGATCCAGCAGGCTTCGACGATCTCGCCGAATGCGTCCGCCGCCATTCGCAACCCTTCCGCAGCCACCGCAACCATTTGGGACCCCGGCACCCGCGTGACAATTACGGCAAAGGTGGCCACATGTCGGGCGAGAGGGATGCGTTGCAGCGCGCGTTGAATACTTTCGGTGCTTCCCACATCGGCGTCGAGGTAGGCCCCGATCTCCAAGGTCGGTGAAGCTCCCGGTGGGCTGTACGTGTTGATGAGCACCACTGCCTCGTTTGGGAAGTAGCCGAGCGCGGCCGGGATGGAGGCGATGAGTTGTGCCGGCGAGCGGAGCAACTGCGCGCTCGGGCACGGCGAGATCGGGCTGGTCGGATGGTTTGTTTCGTGCGGTTGTGGCTGAATATCCATAACTGTTAGACGCTCGAAGGGGCGCACCGGTTCCATGCGGGAGCGAAGTTTTCTTCACACCTCTTCGTACGCAACCCTTAAGGCCGTGGGTGCCAACTTCCGGTTGCGGGTCGGGCACAATGGAATATTCCGCGACGCCAACCGTTGTGTGGGTGGAGCACGAAAGCCGGGAAGGCGAGCAATTTCAGGAGGCCGAAGACCATGACGCAGGAACGTCGTATGTACGAACTTGAGTACCCCGCGCCGCAGGTGAGCGGGGAGGCAAACAACGGCCCTGCCCTTATTGTCGCGATGCACGGCTACGCCGATGCGGGCCACGCCATTGAGTCCGCGGCCGACCACTTGAAGGCCGCGCTGGAGTCGCGCACAGTGGCGACGTTTAGCAACGACGAGCTGATCGATTACCGCTCCCGCCGGCCGACGGTGACGTTGTCGCACGCCGAAATCACCGATGTTGCGGACCTGCAACTAGATATGCGCGTCGTTCGCGACGAGAAGGGCCAGTCCTTCCTTCTCCTCTCCGGCCCGGAGCCGGACCTGCGCTGGGAGGCTTTTAGTAGTGCGGTGGCGGATCTCGCGGACCGGTTTGGCGTAAGCAAGACCATCTGCCTTTATGCGGCTCCGATGGGTGCTCCGCACACCCGCCCGCTGGTGGTTTCCGCCCACGGCAACGACCGCGAGTTGGTCGGCTCCATGTTCACATTCGACGGCATGGTCAGCGTGCCTGGTTCCGCTTCGGTCTTTATCGAGCGGGAACTGCACAAGCGCGGCCGCCCGGTCGCCGGCTACACCGCGCACGTGCCGCACTACGTAGCGGCTTCGCCGTACCCTCACGCGACGTTCCAGCTGCTGCAGTCCGTGGAGGATTCCACCAAGCTGCAGTTCCCGCTGCGTTCCCTGGAGGCGGATATGCGCCGGGTGTCGCAGCAGCTGGCGGAGCAGACGCATAACTCGGACGAGATCACGAATGTGGTGCAGGCCCTGGAGGAGCACTACGACCGGGAGATGCAGGAGTACCGCGACCGCCACCCGCAGGCGATGATGCCGGGCGAGGCACAGATGCCTAGCGGCGAGGAGATCAGCGAGGCGTTTGAGAACTACCTCACCGCCATCGAGGACCGGGACCGCAACGAGCAGCGCAGCCTCCCCCACAGCGAGGAGACGGATCAGCGCCTGCGCGACCATTTCTTCATCGATCCTTCGGCTCCCGAGCGTTCGCTTGACGACGACCAAGGGGATTCCGACGGGGACGGCTACGGCGACGACCCCCGTTAGTGTGTCGGCCGGTCGGCTACGGTGAATGCTGTGATGCTGACCGATTTGCTTGAAGACATTGCGCAGGCCCCCGAATCGCTGTTCGAGGATGCCGTGTGGGACTCGTTCAATTCGTGGACGACATCCCGCGGCATCTCGCTGTATCCGGCGCAGGAGGAGGCCTCGCTCGCGCTGCTTGCGGGCGACAACGTCATCTTGGCCACCCCGACCGGATCGGGTAAGTCGATGGTGGCCAACGCCGCGCACTTCATCGCGATGGCGCGCGGCCAGCGCACGTTTTACACCGCGCCGATTAAGGCGCTGGTGAGCGAGAAGTTTTTCGCGCTGTGCGAGATTTTCGGCGCGGAGAACGTCGGCATGATGACGGGTGACGCGTCCGTGAACTCGAACGCTCCGATCATCGCCGCCACCGCCGAGATCGTGGCCAACATCGCGCTGCGCGAAGGCAAGGACGCCCGGATCGACCAGGTGGTGATGGACGAGTTCCACTACTACTCGGAGCCGGAGCGCGGCTGGGCGTGGCAAGTACCGCTGCTGGAGCTGCCGAAGGCGCAGTTCCTTCTCATGTCCGCCACGTTGGGCGACACCGCCTGGCTGGAGAAGGACCTCACTGAGCGCACGGGTCGCAAGACCACGTACGTCGGCGGCGCGGAGCGCCCGGTGCCTTTGGACTTCCACTACGTGTTCTCCCCGGTGCACGAGACCATCGAGGAGCTGCTCGAAGACAACAAGGCGCCAATTTACGTGGTGCACTTTTCCCAGCGCGAGGCCACGGAGCGGGCGCAGGCGCTGACGAGCATGAACATCATCACGCCTGAGGAGAAGCAGCGCATCGCTGACGAGATCGGGGACTTCCGCTTTACGACGACCTTCGGCAAAACCCTGTCCAAACTGGTGCGCCGCGGCATCGGTGTGCACCACGCAGGCATGCTGCCGAAGTACCGCCGCCTGGTGGAGCGGCTCTCCCAGACCGGACTGCTGAAAGTCATCTGCGGCACCGACACCCTGGGCGTGGGCATCAACGTGCCGATCCGCACGGTGCTGATCACCGGCTTGGCCAAGTTCGACGGCACCCGCCAGCGCATCTTGAAGTCCCGCGAGTTCCACCAGATCGCCGGGCGTGCCGGACGTGCGGGCTACGACACCGAGGGCACGGTCGTGGTCGAGGCGCCGGAGCACGAGATCGAGAACGTGAAGCTGCGCCGCAAGGCGGGCGACGACCCGAAGAAGCTGAAGAAGATCCGCAAGAAGGCGGCACGCGACGGCGAGGTCAGCTGGTCCGAGAACACCTTCGAGCGCCTTAAGGTGGCCGAGCCGGAGGAGCTGACCAGCCAGTTCAAGGTGTCTAACTCGATGCTGCTCAATGTCGTCGCCCGCCCGGGCGACGGTTACGAGCACATGCGGCATCTGCTGCGCACGAACCACGACCCGCGGGCGAAACAGAACCGCGACATCATCCAGGCGGTCAACCTGTTCCGCGGGCTGATCAACGCCGGGGTCGTCGAGCGCACGCCGGATTCTCCCGCGTACCGGCCATACACCCTGACCCAGGAGCTGGACCGCGATTTCGCGCTGAACCAGCCGCTGTCCCCTTTCGCGCTGGCGTTTCTCACGTTGCTGGACCCGGAGTCGGAGACCTACACGCTGGACGTGATTTCCGCGTTCGAGGCGATTTTGGACGACCCGCGCCAGCTGCTGCAGGCCCAGCAAACCGCCGCCCGCGGCGAGGAGATCGCGGCGCTGAAAGCCGAGGGCGTGGACTACACCGAGCGCATGGCGATCATCGAGGACGTGACCTACCCCAAACCGCTCGCCGACGAGCTGGACGAGGCCTTCGACACGTTTACCCAGGGCAACCCCTGGGCCAAAGAATTCGAACTGTCGCCGAAGTCCGTGGTGCGCGACATGATCGAACACGCGATGACGTTCTCGGACCTCATTGCCACCTACGGGCTGGCCCGCTCCGAGGGCGTGGTGCTGCGCTACCTCACCGACGCGTGGCGCACCCTGTCCTACTCCATCCCGGACGCGTACATGAACGAGGAGCTGGAGGACATCGTCGTCTGGCTCGGCGAGTTGATCAGGCAGGTGGATTCCTCGCTCATCGACGAGTGGGCGCACATGACTGGAGACGACCAGCCGGTAAGCCAAGACACCATCGACCGCGAGCTCGCCTTCGGTGTGGAGGATCCCACGGCGCTCACGGCGAACCGCCGCGCCTTCACCATCATGGTCCGCAACTACTTCTTCCGCCTGGTGGAGCTGTTCGCCTACGAGAAGGAAGATCAGCTGGCGGAGATGCTGGACTACCTAGAGCCGGACGCGCGTGTGGACTGGCCGTCGGCGATGGACGACTACTTCGACGAGTACGACGACGTGGACTTGGGCCCTGACGCGCGCGGGCCGGAGTTCTTCCGCCTTGCGGACACCACAGGCCGGTCGTGGACGGTCTCCCAGATCATCAAGGACCCGGAGGGCGACAATGCCTTCCAGCTGCACGGCACTGTCGATCTGGACGCCTCCGACGAGGCCGGCGAAGTGCGACTTGCGGAGTTGGTGATCAAAGGGGGGTAACCGAAGGGACGTCGATAGGCGAAATGCGGGGCGGCGAGGTGTGCGCTGCGGTACATTGCCCTCAGCACAATCGAACTTCTTTGTGAGGAGGACCATAAATGACCCGCACGATCGTCGTGGGAGCTGGCATGACCGGACTTTCCACCGCGTGGCATCTTCAGGAGTACGGCCATGAGGTGGAGGTGCTCGAGCGCATCGACGTCGCCGCCGGTTCGTCTTGGGGCAACGCCGGCTGGCTGGCACCGGGCAAGACCATTCCCCTGTCGAACTCGAGCCTGTGGGCATACGGTCCGACCGCACTGTTTGATAAGCACGCCGCGCTCGATGTGCCGGTGCGCATCGACCCGAAGCTGTGGCGTTTCTGCGCCAACTTCATGGCGCACGCCACCGGCCGCGCCTGGGACAAGACGATGGCGGGCCTGACCAAGGCCGACCTCGGTGCGCTCGCGGCCTTCGACGAGCTCGAGGCCGGCGGCGTGAAGGCCACCACTCACGAGGGCCCATTCATCATTGGCTTTGAAAACGAGAAGAAGGCCGGCGGCTTCCTCAAGGAGGTCGAGGGCGCCCAGCGCCACGGCCAGGAGATCCCGTTCGAGCAGATCACGCTTGACGACGCCCGAACGGACGCCCCGATGCTCACCGACAAGGTGGGCGCAACCTACCGCATGGGCGGCCAGCGCTTCATCGAGCCGGGCCCCTACTGCCAGGCAATCGCGGACTCCATCGTGGAACGCGGTGGCAAGGTCACCACCGGCGTGGAGGTCGTGGAGGTCAGCTCCACCCGCAAGCCGGCCGTGAAGCTGGCCACCGGCGAGTGGCTGCACGCTGACAACGTCGTGTTGGCCACCGGCGCGTGGCTGCCGAAACTGGCCAAGGACCTCGGCGTGACCACGCTGATTCAGGCGGGCCGCGGTTACTCTTTCTCCGTGGAGACCGCAGAGCCAGCAACTTGCCCGGTGTACCTTCCGGACCCGAAGATCGCCTGCACCCCGTACCAGGGCCGCTTCCGCATCGCCGGCACGATGGAGTTCCGTGGCCCGGACGAGCCGTTCCAGCCTGGCCGAATCGCGTCCATGATCCACACCACCAAGCCGTTCTTCCGTGGCATCGATTGGGAGGACCGCCAAGACGAGTGGGTCGGCTCCCGCCCGGTGACCCCGGACGGCCTGCCGCTGGTGGGCGCGACCAAGGTACCGAACGTGTACACCAACGGCGGCCACGGCATGTGGGGCATCATCCTCGGCCCGCTGTCCGGCAAGATGCTGGCCAAGCAGATCGAGACCGGCGAGGTGGACGAGACCATCGCGCCGTTTGACCCGTTGCGCGGCCCCTTCGGCGGCCTTTAACCCCGCCTCCCCTAGCCCCGGAAACCGGTGTTTTCCGGGGCTTTTTCATGCCCGCAGAGAATCTTTGACAAATCAGTGGCCTGCGTCGTACATATGCATTAGTTTGAGGGTTGTCACATAGGACTGTTTTAGTGGTAAGGAACACATATGCCGAACTTGCTCACCAACCAGCTTCCGCCCGAGAACACCGCTGACCTCGATCATGTGGTCGACGCGGCCGTGACGCGCGCGCACCACTGGATGGAAGCGACCGCCGACGCCGATGCGGACGACGCCCAGACACAACAGCTCGCCGAGATGCTTCGCGACGACAACGGTGTCCGCTTTACCATGGACTTCGTCGACCGCGTGATGCGCCCCGAAGACAACCGCGTGGCCGCGAACGCGTTGCGCGCAATCACCAGGGGCGTCGACGCGTCCTTCCTCGGCCGCATCAACGCCCTGCTCGTCGGTGCCGGTGCCTTCGTCGGCCCGTTCTTGCCGTTTGTGGTTGTCCCGGCGGCGCGCATGCGTCTGCGCCAGCTGGTTGGCCACCTCGTGCTCGACGCGGAGTCCGACGCGTTGAACAACCTGCTCGACAACGCCGAGAGGCGCGGCGAGGAACTCAACCTCAACCTGCTCGGCGAAGCCGTGCTCGGCGAAAAGGAAGCGACGGACCGCGCAGAGCGCACCCTGAACCTGATCAAGAACCCTCGCGTGACCTACGTGTCCGTCAAGGCCTCATCCATGGTCTCCCAGCTCAATCATTGGGACTACGACGAGTGCGTGCGGCTGGTCAAAGACCGCATCCGCCCGCTGTACCGCGCCGCGCGCGACCGCAGCCCCCAGGTGTTCATCAACATGGACATGGAGGAGTACCACGACCTCCACCTCACGCTCGACGTGTTTACCCAGCTGCTCAGCGAGGACGAGTTCAAGGACTACCAGGGCGGCATCGTGCTGCAGGCGTACCTGCCCGACACGCTCGGCGCGCTGGAGTACCTCGCAGACTTTGCGAAGCAGCGCGTGGCCGACGGCGGCTCCAGGATCAAGATCCGTCTGGTCAAGGGCGCGAACCTGTCCATGGAGCGCCACCACGCGGAGGTCAAGGGCTGGGCGCAGGCACCGTACCTGACCAAGGACGAAGTGGACGCGAACTACTACCGCCTGCTCGACTTTATCGTGCGCCCCGAGTACGCCGACAGCGTCGCCATCGGCATCGCCTCCCACAACTTATTCACCTCTGCCCTCGCTTACGAGCTGGCGCAGCGCCGCGGTGTCGCTGGCATGCTCGACTCGGAGATGCTGCAGGGCATGTCGCCGGCGCAGCAGCAGATCGTGCGCGAGGCTTACGGCCGCCAGATCCTCTACACCCCGGTCGTGCGCAAAGACGACTTTGACGTGGCGGTGAGCTACCTCGTGCGCCGTCTCGAAGAAAACGCCGCACCGCAGAACTTCTTGCACGCCCTGTTCGCGCCCAAGACCGATAAGCGGGACCCGATTAAGGAGCAGGAGGAGGTCTTCCGCTGGGCGGTGGACAACCGCTGGGGCGTGCGCAACGGTCCAAATCGGGACCAGGACCGCACCAACGAGACCGGGCGCCAGGTCTCCGCGGAGTCGGCCACCACCGGCCGCTTCTTCAACGAGCCGGACACGGACCCGGCGCTTGAAGCCAACCGCGCGTGGGCAATCGAGCACCTGACAAACCCGCCGGCTGTAGACACCGGCGAGGAGATCACTGACCCAACCGTCATCGCCGACCACATCTCCCGCGCCCAGGAAACCCAGAAGGCCTGGGGCGCGCTTTCCGCGCACGAGCGCGCCGACATCCTCGACGCCATCGGCGACGAGATCGCGCGCCGCCGCGGCGACTTCGTCGCGGTCGCCGCACACGAGGCCGGCAAGACGGTGGACCAGTCCGACCCGGAGATCTCCGAGGCGATCGATTTCTGCACCTACTACGCCGACAGCGCCCGCCACCTGGACGAGATCGCCGCGGACTTCGAGCCGAACACACTCACCGTCGTTGTGCCGCCGTGGAATTTCCCGGTAGCCATCCCCACCGGTGGGGTGATGGCGGCGCTGGCCGCAGGCTCCGCCGTGATCCTCAAGCCGGCTCCGCAGGTGACGCAGTGCGCCAAGCTCATCGCGGATTGCATCCAGGCGGTGTTCGCGGACAAGGGCATCAACGCCGACACTGTGCAGTACGTGCGCGCGGACGAGGGTGAGGCCGGCAAGGCATTGCTTACCGACGATGCCGTGGACGCCATCATCCTCACCGGCGCCTCCGAAACCGCGCAACTGTTCAAGTCCTGGAACCCGAAGCTCAACGTCATGGCGGAAACCTCCGGCAAAAACGCCATCATCATCACCCCGTCCGCCGACCCGGACCTCGCGGTCAACGACCTGTACCTGTCGGCGTTCGGCCACTCAGGCCAGAAGTGTTCCGCGGCCTCGCTGGCCATCCTCGTCGGCTCCGCCGGCGAGTCCGACCGGTTGATCAACCAGCTGCTCGACGCAGCCTCCACCCTCGTGGTGGGCCCGGGCACCGACCTGTCCACCACCATGAACGGGCTGATAGAAGCCCCAGGCGAGAAGCTGGAGCGCGGCCTGACCACCCTGGAGCCGGGCGAGAAATGGCTGCTGAAACCCCGCAAACTCGACGAGGAGGGCAAGTTCTGGTCCCCCGGCATCCGCGACGGCGTGAAGCCGGGATCCTGGTACCACCAGAACGAGTGCTTCGGTCCGGTGCTGGGCATCATGCACGCCAAGGACTTGGAGGAGGCGATCGAGTGGCAAAACTCCACCGGCTTCGGCCTCACCGCCGGCATCCACACCCTCGACGGCGAGGAAATCACTACGTGGCTCGACCGCGTCGAGGCCGGCAACGTCTACGTCAACCGCGGCATCACCGGCGCGATCGTGCAACGCCAGCCGTTCGGCGGCTGGAAGAAGTCCTCCGTGGGCCCCGGCGCGAAGGCGGGCGGGCCGAACTACGTCGCGCAGATGGGCACGTGGCGGGAGCGGGCGGAGCTGGCGCCGTCGTTAGGCGTAAGTATCTCGGCGAAGGTGCAGGAGCTTCTCGACGCTTTCCGTGCAAACGTTAGCGACGAGGACTTCGGCTGGCTCTCGCGCGCCGCCGAGTACGACCAGCGCGCGTGGGACAACGAGTTCGGCCGCGGCCACGACCACTCCGGCCTGCGCTCCGAGGCCAACATCTTCCGCTACCGCAGCACCTTGGAGCCGGTGGTGGTTTACGTGGGCGAGGGCTACCAGCTGCGCGAGGTGTACCGCCAGCTGCTCGCCGCCGCGATCACCGGAACCGAGGTGCGCGTGGTCGCCCCGGATGCGATTGCGCGTGAGCTCGAGGCAGCCGATGTGGCCGTCGACGCACACGCCGTCGCCGGCACGCCTGACCGCATCCGCGTGGTCGGAAGCGCGCCCGAGGAGCTCTACGGCGACGTCGCCACTTCGGTCATCGACGGGCCCGTGCTCATCGACGGCCGCCGCGAGCTCCTTCCCTACCTGCTGGAGCAGGCCGTCTCTGCGACGCTGCACCGCTTCGGCGTGATCCACGATCCGGCTGGCATCCGGAACTGAGACCCGCGATTCTGTGGCGGGCTCTGAGTTCGAGGAGTTCATCGACCTGGTCGCTGATCCTGAGGATCCGAAGGATCTGTTCTCGCTGACCACCAACGTGCTCAGCCCGCTCTAAACCGGCCCTTCCGGTTTTAGAGTGCGTTGATGTTGTCCAGTAGTTGCCCGGAGTGGAAACCGGAAGAGCCTCTTTAGGCGCCGGCACGCCAGTGTCTAGGGCGCATCTGCGCCACGCTCGTCCTTGTCTGGAGTTGGCAAGAAGGCAGTCGCACTCGTGCCTAAGAAGACAAGGACAAAGAGCACCCATAGCCCTGGGGGAAGGTAAGGCAGCAGCGCCCCCGGGCACCCCGAGACTGCGACATGGACGGCGACCGTGTACCAGATGCCCACTAGGAGCGCTGTCAGCATGGCAACACAGTACGGAAAGAGGATTGCCCAGAACTCTGCTCGCTGGATCGCGTCTTGAGTACGGCCCAGAAGACGCAGTGGTGAGAAGAACGCATGCAAATTGGCCCGCTTGCCCATCACAGAGACCGCGAGGACCAGGCAGATCGCCAGCAAAGTGTAGGCCGCGGTGGGGACGAAGCCGGCGGTTCCGTCGCCGTGAGGCCCGTACATGATCTGGCTATCCATATCCACATGCCGTACCCAATCCTGCGCGGACTCCACCCGGAGATGATCCGGTGCGCTAGCCGATTCTGCGACCACGGGAAGCCCCCATTCCGGTTTGACCGGAGACTCGCTAGAAATACCGGAGAACGGGACCATGAAGTCTGGGTAGAAGGGGCTGTGAGCCTTCACCGGCGCCGCGGGCGAGAGTAGCTGCCCTATCACGTGGTCATTCGATCCGGCCAGAGAATAGTCATTCGCCTTCTCCATCGGTACGGAGGTCTCCCCCGCGGATTCGAAGTCCGAAGGCTGCCAGTAGACCACCCCACGGCAGTTGTCGCCGATCTCCTCACATACACCGTCTGCTTCCTGCGCTTCCAGTAGGCGAAAATCTTGGCCGACGACGACTGGGACCGGTTGGAAATTCTGGGAGCCTACGTAATTTGCCGCCCATAACGAGGTCTGTGCACCTGTGAAGCCTGCCAGCGGAATGGCTACGAGCGCGGTAGCAAGCCCCACCCTCGAGGTCGTCCCGACGGTTTCGGAGGAGCGGATGCCTAGCGCGGGTGCCGACCATCCGCTCACCTTTTTGATCGCCGCGGCTGCCCAGCGAGCTAGCACCCGGGCGAAGGTGGCGGCAAGTGCGACAGCGAGGAACGGCAAGGTGAAGACGAAAATCAACACGACAGGCCCTGGCGGAGTCGTCACCATGCACCAGATACCCGCGGCAACATTGACCACTGCGAGTACTAAGCCAACCAGCCCCACCAAGGATTTGGACTTACCTACTGTCGCCGCTCCCTGATCCCCGGTTTTGGCTAGCACCTTGTCGACGTTGAGAATCCCCACGCCGAGGAGGTACAGGGGGACTAAGACCAGCAGTGACGACCAGGCAACGTCAATGGGCGAGCCCCAGTGATCTGGCAGATGCTTGTTGAGCCCTAGCAGAATCACCTTGAAAAGCGGCGTCGCTAACAACCGTCCCAACACGACCGCCGAAGCGCTTGCCAGAAGCGCCAGGCACGCCCCTTGCAGGAGCAGGTGCCTGGTGAAAAACGCCCTGCCTATGCCGAGAATCCGCAGCGCTTGCACGGTATTTTGGTGGTCAGCGATAAAATTCTGATGCGCCAACCGGACCCCGGCGAATGCCGGGATGATCGCAATTAGGCTCATATTCGTCACGCCGGCCTTGAAGTCGCTGCTTCCGCCAGTCGAGAATGCGACGTAAAGGATGGTGCCGACGAGCGTGCCTATTACTACCGCAGCCAGTACGATTCCCCCGATGAAGGGGCGCGCCGTCACCGACAGCTCTCTCCGGTAGGCGGCGGTGGGAGTCATGGTCTTCATGAGCTATGCCCCCATCTGCAGCAGTGTTTTTGCTTGTCCGTCGAAAAGCTCACGGTGGGAGCAATAGACCACTATCGCTCCCCGCTTCGCCGACTGGCGCAACAAGTCCTCGACCACGGTGACATTCGCTCCATCAAGCGCGCTGACGGGCTCATCCATGAGCACCAAGTCCGGTTGGGAAGCTAGTGCCTGGGCCACCGCAACGCGCTGGCGTTGACCCCCGGATAGCTCCGCCGGCAGGGCTTCTGTGAAAGGCTGCATGCCCAACGTGCCAAGCAGCTCTTCCCTGCCCTGGGCGTCGAGGCCCCGTCCGGCGACGTGAACTGCCAGCTCGAGGTTCTCCCGGCAGCTGAGGCTAGGCAGGAGGGTCGGTGCCTGTGGTGCGTACCCGACGTGCTTGGCCCGCCACGAGGTTAGCTTCTTGGCCGCGCCCTTTCCGAACCGTTTACCGTCGATGGTTACCCTGCCTTCACTGGGTGAGCGCAGACCAGCTAACAGATCCAGAACCGTGGATTTACCGCTTCCCGATGGGCCCCTGACTTCGTAGATGCCAGGCCGTGACAACGACAGCGCGGCATCCCGCAGAATATATGGCCCATATTTCGAGTATCGAAAAGAGACTTTATTCCAAACTATTTCGACCATCACAATTCCCATCTTGTTAGAGGGCATACGCTATCCGAGCACCAAGACACTATCGGCAATTGCACGAACACGTTTATCGTGAGTGACAATTACCCAAGTACTGGTGCTGCGATCCACTCCGGACAACTACAGGACAACATCAACGCACTCTAAAACCGGAAGGGCCTCTAAACCGCCCCGCTAAACGGCGAAACCTCCGGCATTCCCCGCCATATGCGGGGCTTGCCGGAGGTCGTGCCGTCGTCAAGCGTTAATGCTTAGCGAGCGTCCTCGATGGTGATTGCCTGGGCCACAGCCTGGACAACGCCAGCGACCTTGACGGCCTCCCAGACCTGCTCCTTGGTCACACCCTCCTCGCGGACGGTGTTGGCGTGCGCCACGGCGCAGTGCTCGCAGCCGTTGATGGTGGAAACAGCGAGCGACCACAGCTCGAAATCGGCCTTTTCCACGCCCGGCTTCGAGATGATGTTCATGCGCAGGCCGAACTTCACGTTGGCGTAATCGTCGCCGAGCCAGCCCTTGGCGCGGTAGGCGACGTTGTTCATCGCCATGACGGTGGCGGCGCCGTACGCGGCATCCGCAGCCTCCTCGGAGAGGTGCTCCTTGGCTTCCTCAGCGATCTCGGCGATGACCTTCGCGTTGCGGGTCGCTGCCGCGGATGCGAGAAGGGTGCCCCAGAGCTGCTGCTCGCTGAGCTCGGTGGAGCGGGTCAGCGAACCGAGGTTGAGCTTCTGGTCCTTCGCGTACTCGGGCAGTGCGCCGCGCAGGTTCTCAATCGACATCATGTTCTCCTTTGCCGGACGGGTTTAACTGAAAAAGGGTTTACTTCAGGGACTCCTGGACCACGGCCATCTTGTCGATGTTCTTCGTCGGGTCGTTCTTCTGCCAATCGCAGGCGCAGACCTCTTCGGACTGCAGCGCGTCGAGCACACGCAGAACCTCGTCGACGTTGCGACCGACAGCGTCCGGGGTGACGGAGACGAACTGGATGATGCCGTCCGGGTCGATGATGAAGGTTGCGCGGTCGCACACGCCGTCAGCGTTCTCGACGCCGAGCGCGCGGATCAGGTCGTGGCGGACGTCAGCGAACATCGGGAACGGGATGTCCAGCAGGTCCTCGTGGGTCGCACGCCAGTTGAAGTGGGAGTACTCGTTGTCGGTGGAGCCGCCGAGCACCTGGGTGTCGCGGTCCTCGAACTCCTCGTTGAGCTTGCCGAATGCGGCGATCTCGGTCGGGCAGACGAAGGTGAAGTCCTTCGGGTAGAAGAAGACGATCTTCCACTTGCCCTCGTACTTGTCCAGCGACACGTTCTCGAAGTAGTCGTCCGGAGTAGCCGCGTTAGCTTCCTTCAGGTTGCCACCCTTCAGCGCGACAAGGTCGAACTCCGGGAAACGCTCTCCAACGGTCATGATCGGCATAGAAATTCCTCCAAAGAAACTGGTCAAAGGTGATTTTCAACGGACAGCAACCAGTATGACACAGAACGCGCCCGCTTTCAACGTAAAAACCTATGAACTTCGTGTAGGTTCATAGGCATGACTAATCGAGAGTATAAACCGACGCTCGCTCAGATCCGGACGTTTGTCACCGTCGCCGAGCAAAAGCACTTCGTCTCCGCGGCGAACAAGCTCGGCATCTCACAGCCGTCCCTCTCACAGGCACTCGCCGCCTTGGAGGCCGGCTTGGGCATCCAACTCATCGAGCGCTCCACCCGGCGCGTCATCGTCACCCCCACCGGCGAGGAGCTCCTCCCCTATGCGAAGGCGACGCTGGAAGCTGCCGACGCGTTCGTAGCGCAATCCCGCGGCGCCCTCGGAGTGCTGGCCGGGCCGCTGAACATCGGCATGATCCCCACCATCGCCCCGTACATCCTGCCGACGCTGCTGAAGCTCATCGAGGAGGAGTATCCGGACTTGGAGCCGCGCATTGTGGAGAACCAGACCGAGGAGCTGCTGCAGCGGCTTCGCGACGGGCAGATCGACGTCGCAGTGCTCGCCACCCCAACCGGCGCCACCGGGGTGTCGGAAATCCCGCTCTACGACGAAACCTTCGCGGTGATCACCTCCCCCGACCATCCCGTGGCCGGCAGAGGAGACCTCGATCTGAACGCGCTGCACGACCTCGATCTGCTGTTGCTGGACGACGGGCACTGCCTGCGCGATCAAATCGTGGAGTTGTGCAAGATCGCGGAGGTCAACCGCTCCCCCGGCGCGCAGTCAGTCACCCGCGCGGCGTCGCTGACCACGGTGGTGCAGCTGGTGGTGGCCGGACTCGGCTCCACGCTGGTGCCCGTCTCCGCCTTGTCCACCGAGTGCGCGCGCCCCGGCATCGCCGTTTCCGCCTTCGGCCCGGGCGTGGACGCGAAACGCACCGTCGGGCTCGCAATGCGGGCATCGTCTCGTCGCCGTCCGGAGTTCGAGCAGCTCGGCGAGTTAGTCTCCCGCGCCTTCAAGGAAGCGACGGAATCGAGCCGTAAGCTGCTGCCGCGCTAGACTCACGCTCTGGTTATGAATGAGCACGCATCCCCTACCTCACCTCCCACGAAGCCGCAGCTGTATGAGGCGCTCGACGGCGTCCCGATCGCTGACGTGCGCAGGTTCCGCCGGCGTCTGAAGAAGGCCAATTCCACTGAAGCGTTGACGGCGATTGGGGCGGACGTGGACAAGGCGGCAGCTGCCGTCGCTAAGCGCGATGCCCTCGTCCCCGAGATCACCTACCCGGAGAACCTGCCGGTTTCTGCGCGGCGCGAGGACATCATGGAGCTGGTGCGCGACAACCAGGTCGTGGTGATCGCGGGCGAGACCGGCTCCGGCAAAACCACCCAGATTCCGAAGATGCTGCTGGAGCTGGGCCGCGGGCGCCGAGGCCTGATCGGGCACACGCAGCCGCGCAGGCTCGCCGCGCGCACTGTGGCGGAGCGCATCGCCGACGAGCTGGGCCAGGACATCGGCGAGTCCGTCGGCTACGCCATCCGCTTCGACGACCGGGTCTCCGAATCCACGGCGGTGAAGCTGATGACGGACGGCATCCTGCTCGCGGAGATGCAGCGCGACCGGTTCCTCAACGCCTACGACACGATCATCATCGACGAGGCGCACGAACGCTCGCTGAACATCGACTTTTTGCTCGGGTACCTCAAGCGGCTGCTGCCGAAGCGTCCGGATCTGAAGGTGATCGTCACCTCCGCAACCATCGACCCGGAAGCCTTCGCCGAGCACTTTGCCGACGCCGAGGGCAACCCCGCCCCCATCATCGAGGTCTCTGGCCGCACCTACCCGGTGGAGATCCGCTACCGCCCCCTGGTGGAGCAGGTGCAGGCAAAAGACGGCTCCGTCAAGGAGATCGACACCGACATGATCGACGGTGTGGTCGAAGCCTGCAAGGAGCTCATGGGCGAAGGCAAAGGCGACATCTTGTGCTTCTTCGCCTCCGAGCGCGACATCCGCGACTGCATGGAGGCCATTGAAAAGCAGCACTGGCGCGGCGTCGAGGTCGTGCCTTTGTTCGGCCGCCTATCGAATGCGGAGCAGCACCGAGTCTTTGCCCCGCACTCCGGTCGGCGCATCGTGCTGTCCACCAACATCGCGGAGACCTCGCTGACCGTGCCGGGGATCCACTACGTGGTGGACACCGGCCTGGCGCGCATCTCGCGCTATTCCACGCGCACCAAGGTGCAGCGACTGCCCATCGAGGAGATCTCCCAGGCCTCCGCCAACCAACGCTCCGGCCGCTCCGGCCGTATCGCCGACGGTGTGGCCATCCGCCTGTACTCCGAGGACAACTTCGAGGCGCGCCCCGAGTTCACCGACCCGGAGATCCTGCGCACCAACCTGGCCTCCGTGGTGCTGCAGATGATCTCCCTGCGCCTCGGCGACATCAACGACTTCCCCTTCATCCAGCCGCCGGATAAGAAGGCCGTGCGCGACGGCCTGCTGCTCCTGCACGAGCTCGGCGCGATCTCGGACAAAGAACGCGACGGCGCACCCGTGCTCACCGACGTCGGGCGCGACATCGCGCGCATTCCGGTGGACCCGAAGATGGCGCGCATGCTGGTGGAGGCCAACCGGCTCGGTGTGCTCGACGACGTCACCGTGATCGTGGCCAGCATGACCATCCAGGACGTGCGTGAGCGCCCCCTGGAGTACCAGGCCCAGGCCGACCAGGCCCACGCCCGGTTCAAGGACGCGACGTCGGACTTCCTGTCCTCGCTGAAGCTGTGGGACTACATTGGCGACTCGCGCGACGAGCTATCCGGCAACGCCTTCCGCAAGCGCATGAAGCGCGAGTTTTTGCACTACATGCGCATCCGCGAATGGTTCGACCTGGTGCGCCAACTGCGCGACGTGGAGCGCCAGCTGGGCTGGTCCCGAGCCGAGAACGTCGCCGGCGAGCGCGACGCCGACGCGATCCACAAGTCGCTGCTCACGGGCCTTTTGTCCAACATCGGCGCCCGCGACGGCAACTCGAAGGAGTTCCAGGGTGCGCGCGGGACGCGGTTCTTGGTCTTCCCCGGGTCGTCGCTAAGCAAAAAGCCCCCGGAGTTCCTCATGGCCGCCGAGCTGGTGGAAACCTCGCGCCTGTGGGCGCGCGACGTGGCAAAGATCGAGCCCGCCTGGGTGGAGGCTGCCGCGGGCGAGCTGATGAAGCACAGCTACTCCGAGCCTGTGTGGTCGCGGAAGCGCTCGGCCGCGATGGTGCACCAGAAGTCGATGCTCTACGGCGTGACCATCGTGCGCGACCGGCTTGTGCCTTACCACCGCGTGGATGCCGAGGGCGCGCGCAACATGTTTATTCGCCACGCCCTGCTCGAGGGCGACTGGAACCGCCACCACCACTTCATCGACCACAACGAAGCCCTACTCGCCGAAGCCGCTGAGGTGGAGGAAAAGGTGCGCCGCCGCGGATTGGTGGTGGACGAGGACACCCTGTTCGAGTTCTACGACTCGCGCTTGCCGCAAAGTGTCACCACCGCCCGCCACTTCGACTCGTGGTGGAAGAAAAAGCGGGCCGAGGACAAGCACTACTTGGACTTTGACCCAGCCGCGCTTCTCGACGACGAAGGCGTGGACTCCTCCGCCGCCGCCTTCCCCGAGGTGTGGCGCCAAGGCACCATCGACTACGCGTTGCGCTACAAGTTCGAGCCGGGCGACCCTTTCGACGGCGTGACCGTGGACGTGCCCGTGCCGCTTTTGGCCAATTTGCGGCCGGACGGCTTTGACTGGCTGGTGCCGGGGCTGCGCTCGGAGCTTGCCGCGGAGTACATCCGCACGCTGCCGAAGGCGCTGCGCAAGACCGTGGTGCCGGCGCCCGACTTCGCCGAGCGCGCCCTCGACGCGATCCGCGCGCAGCAGGACGCTGACGGCGTCAGCGAGCGGGAGCTGCGGGAAATACCGTTTGCCGAGGCACTCGCGGAGGCGCTCAGAAGCGTCGGCGGGCGCGGCATCAACGGTGCCGACTTCAACCCGGCCGCGCTCCCGGACCACCTGAAGGTCACGTTCGCGGCGATCGACCGCCGCGGCAAAGTGGTCGACCACGACACGGACCTCGGTGCGTTGAAGCGCCGCCAGGCCGGCAAGATCAAGTCCTCCGTGTCCAAGGCCGGCCGCACATCTGAATCGGATGCGGTGGCGAAGTGGACCACCGACTCCCTCGGCGCGGTGCCGGAGACGGTAACCACGACTATCGACGGCAACGAGGTCGACGCCTACCCGGCACTCGAGGCCACCAAGGACGGCGTGAAGGTCACCGTGCATCCGACGAAGGCCGCCGCAGACGCCTCGATGGTCACGGCGACGCTGACGCTGCTGCTGCGGGAGATCACGGTCAACGCGGGGCAGATGACCAAGGGGCTGCCGCTGCGGCAGAAGGTGGCGGTGGACCGCTACCCGCACGGCGGCGCCGACGGGCTTGTGGAGGACGCCCGCGTCGCTGTGATCCGCGACCTGATGTTCTCCTCCGGCGGGCCGGTGCGCTCCCCCGAGGAGTTCGACGCGCTGGTGGGCGAAATCCGGCCCCAGGTCGCAGGAGGTGTGCGCCGTGTGGTGGTCACGTTGGCGCCGGCGCTCGCGGAGTACGCGAACATTGCAGCGGAGCTGCGGCAGTGGGAAGGCCCAGCTATCGACGACATGACGTCGCAGCTGCAGTTCTTCCTGCCGAAGCACGCGGTAACCGTTCACGGCATCGGCCACTTGCAGCATTTGCCCCGCTACATCGACGCGATGCGGATCCGGTTGGAGGACATGCGCCTAGATCCGGACCGCGACGCCGACCGGCAGTCCGTGATTGATTCGGTGAAGGCTTACTTGGCGCAGCGTATGAAGTCCTTGCCTGCGGGCCGGACAAAGACCAAGGCCTACAAGGACATTTTGTGGCTGATTGAGGAGCTGCGGGTGAGCCTGTTTGCGCAGCGGCTGGGCACGCCGAGGCCGGTGAGCCAGCGTCGCATTGAGAAGAAGATTGACGCGCTGCGTTAGCGCCATGGCCGCGGGTTAGAAGTCTTCGCGGTCGCGGCGACGCATGAGCCGGATTTCGGATTCGAAGTCGTCCGCGCTCTCGAACGACTTGTACACGGACGCGAAGCGCAGATACGCCACCTCATCGAGGGCACGCAGCGGTTCGAGGACCGCCAGACCGATCTCGTGGGCGGGCACCTGCGAGCTGCCCTGCGCGCGCACAGTCTCTTCCACTTCCTGGGCCAGACGCTTCAATGCGTCGTCGGTGACATCGCGGCCTTGGCATGCTCGGCGCACGCCGACGATAAGCTTGTCGCGGTCGAACGGTTCGCTCACGCCGTTGCGTTTCACAACAGTGAGGACGGCCTTTTCCACTGTGGTGAAACGCCCCCCGCACTCGGTGCACTCTCTGCGGCGGCGAATTGCTGAGCCGGCCTCGACCAGCCGCGAGTCAGTCACACGAGATTGCTCGTTGTGGCAAAAAGGACAAAACACGGTCTTCCACCCCCATAGTTTTCAAGGCTTGGCGTAGCCGTGAGTCTACGCCCTGCCTAGCGCGCAGTTGCCGCCACAGCCGAATGAGCCGCCTGGCCACTGGACATGGACGAAGGATCCTCTGCTTGCGCCGAGAAAACACCGCCGAATGCGGAACCGATAAGCAGCGCCGCAGTCATGCACACGCCGAGCAGGAGCGTATCGCGCGTCTCGTGCCGTGTTTCGAACGCGTTCACATTGGAAGGACCGTCCAGACTCCCCTTGACGGATGAGCGAGCACCCGTTCGATGGGATCCGGAAATCGCTCGAACACCGGCGCCGCCTGTTCGACGCTTCGGTGCGGATTCAACATCCCAGACTTCTGCCGGAGGGACCACAGATGCGGCTCCGGCGCGTCCAACTAACGTGTTGTGTACTGGATTGATTGCAACTGACATGGTGTGTCTCCCTTCTTTCTGCGGCACACTCTACGTTCGGCACCGACACGCTCGAACGTTCTAACGTTCATTTGTTCGAATACGCTTACGTGTTCGATTTATAGCATCACGTTCAATACGTGTCCACCCAAAGCTTGCACCCATCGAACATGAGTGCCCTATCTGGTAGGTTCGTAGGCGCACAACGCCACCGAGTCCAAGGAGAACGTCATGGCACGAAAGAAGTCCGATCCAGGCAACCCGGATTACAACGCGCTGTCAGACCGCCAGCGCCGGATCCTCCAGGTCATTCAGGACGCTGTGGTCCTGCGCGGTTACCCGCCGAGCATCCGCGAGATCGGTGACGCGGCCGGGCTGCAGTCCACCTCGTCTGTCGCATACCAGCTCAAAGAGCTGGAGAAGAAGGGATTCCTCCGCCGCGACCCGAACAAGCCCCGCGCCGTGGACTTGCGCCAAATGCCGGAAGCCGGCCGAAAGAAGCGCAAGCCGCAGGAGGCGAAGCCGGAAGATTCTGGCAATGCCCGCTACGTGCCGGTAGTCGGACAGATTGCCGCGGGTGCCCCGATCCTCGCCGAGGAGAACGTGGACACCTACTACCCCCTGCCCGAGGAGCTGCTCGGTGACGGCGATGTGTTCATGCTCAAGGTCGTCGGCGAATCCATGCGCGACGCCGGCATCCTCGACGGCGACTGGGTGGTTGTCCGCTCCCAGCCGAACGCCGAGGAGGGCGAGTTCGTCGCGGCGTTGCTCGACGGTGAGGCGACGGTCAAGGAGTTCCACCGCGACTCCACCGGTGTGTGGCTGTTGCCCCACAACGATGCCTTCGAGCCGATTAAGGGCGACGAAGCGGAGATCATGGGGCGTGTCATCTCGGTGTTCCGTACGCTGTAGTCGGTGCGTTTGCATCGAGCAGCCGCAGCCCCACAGACCGGAAATCACATAACGACAAGCGCAGGAGATCGATGTACGCCGAGGAGCGTAGACGCCAAATCGCGTCTTTGACCGCAGTTGAAGGCCGCGTCAACGTCACTGAGTTGGCGCAGCGCTTCGACGTCACCGCGGAGACCATCCGCCGTGACCTTTCGGCATTGCACGACGAAGGCGCTGTGCACCGCGTCCACGGCGGCGCGGTGGCGAGCCAGTCCTACCGCTCGACGGAAATTCCGCTGGATACCCGTCAGCGCGCCTCCCTTGCCGCTAAAGCCGCGATTGCGGAAACCGCGCTGCAGTTCGTGCCGGATGCGCAAAGTTGCACCATCTTTTTGGACTCGGGCACGACGATCAGCAGCTTGGGCAGGCGTCTGGCGGAGACCCGCGGGGACCGGGAGTACTCGGTGGTGACCAACTCCATCCCCACTGCATTGGAGCTGAGCGATTCCGGATTGCACGATGTGCAGCTTCTCGGCGGCTCAGTCCGGCCGATCAGTCAGGCAGTCGTCGGCAGTACCGCGCTTCGCACCCTCGCTCTGTTGCGCGCCGACGTGGCGTTCGTGGGCACCAACGCGTTGTCCATCGGCCACGGCCTGTCCACTGTGGACGCCAAGGAGGCGGCGGTAAAGGCCGCGATGGTCACCAACGCCCGCAGGGTTGTCGTGTTGTGCGACTCCACGAAGCTGGGCAACGACTATGTGGTCAGCTTCGCGCCGCTGACGGACATCGACGTGGTGATCACCGACGCCGAAGCGCCCTCCGCGTTCGTGGACGAACTGCGCTCGCACGGTATCGAGGTCGTGCTCGCGCAGCCCCAGTAACCCTCGGTGCGCCGCCCGACGTATTTCACTGGGGCGTTCTTTGACTTTCTGCGCGAAAATGGTGGCATCTTCGCATGAATGCGACCTACACTCGTTGCAGACTTGAATGAAAAACAACGGAAAGGACACCCGAATGGCTTCCAAGACTGTGAAGGTCGGTTCCACCGTCGGGCTGCACGCTCGCCCGGCCACGGTGATCGCAGATGCTGCCGGCGAGTACGACGACGAGATCCTGCTGACGCTTGTCGGCGGCGACGATGACGACGAGACCGATGCCGCATCCTCGCTGATGATCATGGCGATGGGCGCGGAGCACGGCGACGAGGTCACTGTCACTTCCGACAACGCCGATGCCGTGGAGAAAATTGCGGCGCTGATCGAGCAGAACCTCGACGAGGAGTAAGCACTCTTCGCTTTACGACGAGCTAACGCCCGGGCACTGTGCCCGGGCGTTTTCACGTGCAGCATGGGCCAGCCGCTAGAACGTCGACGGCTTCGACACGTCGAACTCCTTGCGGTACTGCCCCTCCCCCAACGTGTTGTACGCCCAGCGCATCAACGGATAGATCACGATGATGCCCACTGAGCCCAGCGCGATGCCTTCCAACGTCACAGCGCCGATGTCGAGCGTGAGGTTGCCGATGCCGACAATCAGTGCCACCGCGGCCGCGGTGAGGTTCGCGGGATCGGTGAAGTCGACCTTGTTGTCCTGCCAAATACGCACGCCCAGCATGCCGATGAGCCCGTAGAGCACCAGGCACGCGCCGCCGAGCACGCCGGCGGGGATGGTGAAGATCACGGCACCGAACTTCGGGATGAACGCCAGCACAATCGCAAACGCGGCGGCGACCCAATACGCTGCGGTGGAGTACACCTTCGTCGCCGCCATCACGCCAATGTTCTCGGCGTAGGTGGTGGTGCCGGACCCGCCGAAACCGCCGGCGAGCGTGGTGGCGATGCCGTCGCCGATCAGCGCGCGGCCCTGCATGTCGTCGAGGTTGCGTCCAGTCATCTCGGATACGGCCTTGACGTGGCCGACGTTCTCCGCGATCAGCACGACCAACACCGGCAGGGTCACCAGCATGGCAGAGACGTGGAACTCCGGACGGTGGAACTGCGGCAGGCCGATCCACGGGGCGTCGGCGATCGTTTGCAGTGCGTCCTCGCCCAAGCCGCCCGTCAAGGCCGCGAACAGCCAGCCGACGAGCACGCCGATGAGGATGGAAAGGCGCGAGAGCAGGCCGCGGGTGGCCACGGTAACCACCACAACCGTCAGCAGCGTTACCGCCGCGACCCAGGGCTGGGTTTCCACGTTCGACACCGCGGTCGGCGCCAGGTTGAAGCCGATGAGCGCGACGATGGCGCCGGTGACCACGGGCGGCATCACCGCGTCGATGACGCGTTTGCCCGCCCATTCAACGATGATGCCGACGAGGATGAGTGCCACACCGGTCAGCAGCACCCCGCCCAGCTGCGCGCCGACGCCGTACTGCTGCGACGCCGTCAGCGGAGCGATAAAGGCGAAGGACGAACCCAGGTAGCTGGGCACTTTATTGCGGGTGATCAGCAAGAAGATGATGGTGCCCAGCCCGGAGAACAGCAGCGTGGTGTTCACCGGGAATCCGGTCAGGGTGGGCACCAGCAGTGTGGCTCCGAACATTGCAACCACGTGCTGCATGCCGATGCCGATGGTGCGCGGCCAGCTCAGCCGCTCGTCCGGGGCGACAACAGCCCCGGGGCGCACTGTGCGCCCGTCTCCGTGAATGGTCCAGCCGAAAGTGTTAGTCACGAAATGCCATTATCACCCCGCCACCTGATTTTTCCTGTGCCGGGGGTGCCTGGCGGGCAAAGTAATTAGCTCTCAGTGAGGGCTTGCTATTTTGAGCATCATGGAAATCATTGTGCGCCCCACCGCCGAAGAAGTAGGCGTGTCCGCAGCCGACATCATCGAACCGTTTGTTCGTGACGGCGCGACCCTCGGCTTGGCCACGGGTTCAACCCCGACCCCCACGTACATGGAGTTGATCCGCCGCCACCGCGAGGAAGGCTTGAGTTTCGCACAGTGCGACGCGTTCCTCCTGGACGAGTACGTCGGCCTGGAACGCTCCGACGAGCAGTCCTACTACGCCACCATCCGCCGCGAATTCACCAGCCATGTCGACATCGACGATGCAAAGGTGCAGTCTCTCGACGGCCTGTCGGCGGACACCGAAGCTGAAACCCGCAGCTACGAGCAGCGCATCGCAGCCGCCGGCGGCGTGGACGTGCAAATCCTCGGTGTGGGCGCCAACGGCCATATCGCGTTCAACGAGCCGCCCAGCGCCCTTGATTCGCGCACGCGCGAAATCGACCTGCACCCCACCACGGTGGCGGACAACGCCCGCTTCTTCGACAACGAGGACCAGGTGCCGCGCAAGGCCCTGACCCAGGGCGTGGGCACCATCATGGAGGCGCACACCATCGTGCTCATCGCCACCGGCCCGAACAAGGCCGACGCGGTCAAGGCGCTGGTGGAGGGACCGGTGTCCCCGGGCTGCCCGGCGTCGGTGCTGCAGAACCACCCGCGCACCACGGTCATCCTCGACGAGGATGCCGCGGCGAAGCTCAACCGATAGCTAGCTGACAACGAACTCCGCGTACTGCTCGGCCAGGACGCGGGGCAGGCGGACGTCGATACGCGTGCCCGCCTCCTCGTATTCCTCCGAGCGCACCGTGCCCTCGTCGTGGACGCGGCTGACCACATCGCCGCGGGTGTAGGGCACCACCATGGTCACGTGCGCGTCAATGGAGTTGAGGTGCTGCTCGATGCGCGCCTCAAGCTCCTCGATCCCCTCGCCGGTCAGCGCGGAGACGAACACTGCCGTGCGGCCGGTCTTTTCAAACGCGTGGCGCAGCTCGACCAGCACCAGCGGGTCGGCCTCGTCGATCTTGTTGACCACCACGATCTCCGGGGGCATTTCCTCGCCGGAATCGCGGGTGACCTCGGCGAGAACCTCGTTGACGGCCTCGATCTGCTTCAGCGGGAACGCATCCGAACCGTCCACGACGTGCAGCAGAAGATCGGCGCCGGCGACCTCTTCAAGCGTGGACTTGAACGCCTCAACCAACTGCGTGGGCAGGTGGCGCACAAACCCGACAGTGTCGGTGAGCACCACGTTGCGCCCGTCCGCGAGCTTCGCCTTGCGTGTGGACGGGTCCAGGGTGGCAAACAGCGCGTCCTCCACCAGCACGCCGGCGCCCGTCATCGCGTTGATCAGCGAGGACTTGCCCGCGTTGGTGTAGCCGGCAATCGCGATCTTCGGGATGGTGGAGCGCTGGCGCTGCGCGCGCTTGACCTCACGCGCCGTGGTCATGTCGCGCAGCTGGTGGCGCAGCTTCGCCATCTCGGTGCGCAGGCGGCGGCGGTCCGCCTCAATGCGCGTCTCACCGGGGCCACGCAGGCCCACGCCGCCGTTGGAGCCGGCGCGGCCGCCGGCCTGGCGCGACAGGTTGCCGCCCCAACCGCGGGTGCGGCTGTACAGGTACTCCATCTGCGCGAGGCTCACCTGGGCTTTGCCCTCTTTGCTCTTGGCGTGCTGGGCGAAGATGTCCAAGATAAGCATGGTGCGGTCGATCACCTTGATCTTTAGCGCTTCCTCAAGCGCGATCATCTGCGACGGCGAGAGCTCGCCGTCGAAAATCACCGTGTCCGCGCCGGTGGCCTGCACGATCTCGCGCAGCTCCGCCACCTTGCCTGAGCCGATGTAGGTGCCCGGGTCCGGCTTGTCGCGCTTCTGGTACAGCATGTCCAGCACGTCGGCGCCAGCAGTTTTCGCCAGCGCCGCCAGCTCCCACATGCTCGCCTCCATCTCCGCAGTGGTTCCCTCAGTCCACGCGCCGACGAGGAGCACTTCCTCCAGGCGGAGCTTGCGGTACTCAACCTCGTACCCGTCGGTCTGTTCTTCAGAGCGGAGTTCGGTGGCTCCGGTAACGCTGCGGAACGCGTTGCGGTCGGCGAGGTCCAGCGCACCGACCGTGGGTTCCGCACCGGGCTGTGGCTCGTTGTGGCGAAACGCCTGTCGCAGCAGTTCATCGTGGGTGCGCTGCTCGGGCGTCAGTTCGTCTTCAAGCAAAAAGCGATCTTTCCTGTGTGTTGAATCTGTCACTGTCATATCTACCCGATTAAACGCGGCAAGGCCCAGGATTCTTCCCGGTCGGGGCGATTGACTAGAATCAACGGCCATGAGTACAGCAGTCAGCACCGATCTTTCCGCACTCGGCTTGAGCTTTAACAGGTGGCAGGACGCGGTCGAAGCCGCGATCGCCACTGACCGCCTCGCCGTCGTCGGCGAAGTCCGGGGAGGCCAGCTGATCCAGTACACCGACCCGTCTGGCGCGCAGCTGAACATCCTGGCTGTGGAGCCGTTCGCCACCTTCGCGGGCTTCGAGTCGGTCACCCGCACCTACGCGCACATTACGCCGCTTAACGACGTCGTCGCGCTTGCCGAGGCGGTCGACCCCCGCGGCAACGCCATGGCGTCGCTGACAGTGAACCTCGCGCAGGAGCCGCTGCTTGTGGACGATCCCGCGCTCGAGTGGCAGGAATTGTCCGTCACAGCCCTGGGCCTGGCGGTTGACCGCTACGAATCCACCGAGGCCTACCTGGCGCTGCACCCGGGCACTGTGGTGGGCGCCGTTTCCTCCCCCGGCGCCGAGGCCGTGGCAAGCGGCAGTGCCACCACCCCGGATGCCAGCGCTGAGTTTTCGGCGCGCGTGCTGGAGGCGGAGTACCGCACCTCCGCGCTGACCGGCCAGCGCTTCATCCACGTCTCCGTCGACGCGGCGTTCCCGTTCGACGTGTGCCTGCCCGACGGCGAGCTGCCCGCGCGCGATTCCGTGATCGCCGGCACCGCCGTGATGGCCGGCTCCATTCCGACGCCTTCCGGCAGCGGCTGCGGGGGCTGCGGCGGATCCTGCGGGTGCGGCGGCCACTAGCCGTTACAGGGGCTTCCCGATGAGCTCACCGAACAGGGATCTCTCAAGAGCGTTAATCGGCGCACTCGTGCTCGCTGCCGTTGTGCTGCTGGTGTTCACGCTCAAACTGCCGGGTCTAATGTTGTCGGCTCTGCTGATCATCGGGGCGATATTGCTCGTGCGACGGGTGCAGATTGACCCGGAGGTGCTGGCGATCCGGTCGTCGCTGCAGTACGCGCGCGACGACATCGCCGAGGTGCTCGACGCCTACGAGCTGCTGCAGCACGGTGCGTCCGCTTCCGACATCGCGGACCGCACGTTGCACTACCCCGCCCTGGCTAACCCGGATAACTCGGTACCGCAGGTCAATGAATTTCTGCTGCGGGCCTCTTCCGCCCGGCGCTTCTTGGAGCGCATCGACGGCTACCTGGAGTCCACCTCCACCGACAAGGCGCAGCTGGAGCGCATCCTCACCGTCGCCGACGAGCGTGCCTTCGAACTGCAGGAGGCCTGGGACGACGCACGCCGGGCCGCGAAAGAAATCGGCCCGGCGTAGGTCTTCGGCTTACAGCTCGTCCGCCAGCTCCCCGCGGAACACGATCGTGGACGGGCCGGTCATGGTGGCCTCGCCATCTTCGAGCACGACCTCGATAGCCCCTCCCGGAACGTTCACGATCACGGAGCCGTTCTCGATGCCCGCGTCCGCAAGCGCCGCCTGCGCGGCGGCGACGGTGCCGGTGCCGCAGGAGCGGGTCTCGCCCACGCCGCGCTCCCACACGCGCATGTGCACGCCTCCCTGATCCAGCTCCGTGAGCACCTCCACGTTCACCCCCTTGGGGAAGAACTCCGGGTCGAACTCGGGTGCCACGAACTCCATGTCAGCCAGGTCCGAGGAGGTCATCCCCGGGATCACGCATGCGAGGTGCGGGTTGCCCACGTCCACGCCGATACCGGCGAACTGCGCCTCCCCCATCGATGCGGTGGAGACACCAGTGACCTCCACGCGGCCCATGCCCACAGACACAATCGCGTCGGCGCAGTCGGCGGAGATCACCCGGATGTGCTTGACGCCGGCGCGGGTGTCCACGTCGAACTCGGTCGCGTCCTCGAGTCCTTCGGCCACCAGCACGTGGGCGAACGCGCGGATGCCGTTGCCGCACATCTCCGCGATGGTGCCGTCGGCGTTACGGTAGTCCATGAACCACATGCCGTCTGCTCCCCTGCGGCGCACCACGCGCAGCAACCCGTCGCCGCCGACGCCGGCGCGCCGGTCGCAGAGGAAGGCGACCTGCTCCGGGGTCACGTCGAGGGTGTCCTCAACGTCGATGAGGACGACGAAGTCGTTTTCGGTGGCGTGCGCTTTGATAAATTTCACGCCAGCGAGTCTAACGCGGCGCCCACAACGTCCGCGCCGGCCGCGTCCAGCCACACGGTTCGCGGGTCGCGGTTAAACCAGGAGCGCTGGCGGCGCACGTACCGGCGCGTGCCGGTGATCGTCTGCTCCACCGCCTCGTCCTCGGTGAGCTCGCCATCCAACATCGCCAGCACCTGCGCGTAGCCGATCGCGCGGCCGGCGGTGGATTCTCGCACGAGGCCGGCGTCCACCAGGCCACGTGTTTCGTCGATAAGCCCCTGCTCAAACATCATGCGCGTGCGCAGCTCGATGCGCGGGTTCAACCACTCGGCGTTGGTGCGCAGCCCCAGGATGCGCGTGCCCCAGCGGGGTGCTGCGTTCTTCGGCGGCTGCGAGGCTTGGAACGGTTTGCCGGTCAGCTCGATCACCTCGAGGGCGCGCACGGTGCGGCGCGGGTCCTTGTCCTCGATGATGCGGGCAGCGGCCGGGTCCACCTCCGCCAGCTCCGCGTGCAGCGCGTCCACGCCAATCTCGGCCAGGCGTTCCTCGTACTTCGCGCGCACCGCAGGGTCGGTGGGCGGGAACGTCCAGGCGTCGATAAGCGATTGCACGTACAGCATCGACCCGCCCACCAGCACCGGCATCTTGCCGCGCGACATGATCTCCTCCACCGTCGCGACCGCAAGCTCCTGGTACTCGGCCACCGAGGCAGTGCGCGTGACCTCCCAGATGTCCAGCAGGTGGTGCGGGATGCCCTCGCGCTCGGCCACCGGCAGCTTCGCGGTGCCGATGTCCATGCCCTTGTACAGCTGCATCGAGTCCACGTTGACCACTTCGCCGCCGAACTTATGCGCCAGCGCGATGCCGAGGGCGGACTTGCCGCTGGCGGTCGGTCCCACTACTGCAATCGGTTTCATACGCTCCACTCCGCTACGTAGCGCCCCACGCCCAAGGTGTCGTCGTGGCCGATGAGCCGCGCCTCTCGCGGCCGCAGCGTCGCCAGTTCGTGCCAGAGTGCGGGTTCGAGCAATTGCTTATCGACGACCTCCGGTTGCCCACCGTCCAACCACCCGCACAGATGCTGGTGGTACTCCGGCGCGCCGTCGACCAGCGCGAGCGGGGCTCGCGGGGTCAGCCCGGCCGGACCGTCGAGCACCACCACGGTCACCGCGTCCGGGTCGGGGGCGCCGATCTCCCCGCGGACCTCGCGTACCTCCGGGTCCCCCAGTGCGAACCGTGCGACCAGCTCGCCTAAGTGGTTGCCCGCGCGCACGGTGATCTCCGGCCCGCCCCAGGCGGCGAAGGATCCGGTGTGGGCGGTGCGCCAACGCTCATCGAGCGAGCAGACGATGTCGATCGCCCTGCCGTCGAGCCCGCCTGCGAGCGCGCGGACGGCCTGTAGGAGCCGTTGCGAAGCGGCGTCGCTAGGCGAAAGCGCGAGTGCCGGCGATCCCGGCACGATCCAGAGGTTGGGTCTCACGCGGACAACCCTACCCAGCGCACCGTTTGCTCCCCGCAGGGCGTGAAGTGCCGGTAATATCGCACGCATTGCGCAAGGCAGCCGCGACGCGCGGCACAGAGCGGCCACATTAAAGGCCGCGGAAAGGATGTCCACCATGACCGATTCGAACTCCACTCCGACCCCGGGCGCCAAGGCACCGTCGCCGGCCGCGATGGCGAAGAAGCCGGGCCCGCGCCCAGGAGCAGCGGCGAAGACCGTCACCCCGGCTCCCCTGCCGGCGCGCGAGCCGTCGGACCCGTCCAAGTTCGGTCGCGTAGACGACGAGGGCAACGTCTTTCTCACCCGCGGCGGCGAGGAGCGCCAGATCGGCTCCTGGCAGGCGGGCACGCCCGAGGAGGGCCTGGCCCACTACGGCCAGCGCTACGACGACTTGGTCACCGAGGTGGAGCTCATCGAAACCCGCCTGCGCGCCCACCCGGAGGACGCAGATGCGCTGCGCAAGTCCGCCGAGACACTCAAGGCATCGCTTGCGGACGCGGCCGTGATCGGCGACATCGACGCCGTGGAGGCCCGCCTGGACAAGGCGATCGACGCTACCGATACCGCGCGCGAGAAGGCGAAGGAGAAGAAGGCGCAGCGCCGCGAGCAGGCGATCGCCCGCAAAGAAGCGCTCGCCGCAGAGGCCGAGGACCTGGCGGAGAACTCCACGGAGTGGAAGGCCGCGGGCGACCGCATCCGCGCAATCCTGGAGGAGTGGCGCGGCATCCGCGGCATCGACCGCGCAACCGACGACGAGCTGTGGAAGCGCTACTCCCGCGCCCGCGACAGCTTCAACCGCCGCCGCGGCTCCCACTTCGCCGAGCTGGACCGCAACCGCGCACAGGCCAGGAAGACCAAGGAGGAACTGGTCGAGCGCGCCGAGGCGCTGAAGGATTCCACTGACTGGGGCCACACCGCCCGCGCCTACCGCGACCTGATGACGGAGTGGAAGGCCGCCGGCCGCGCCCCGCGCGATGTGGACGACAAGCTGTGGGAGCGCTTCCGCGCCGCCCAGGACCACTTCTTCGAGGCCCGCAACGCCGTCAACGCCGAGCGCGACCGTGAGTTCGAGGCCAACGCGGAGGCGAAGGACGCGCTGATTTCCGAGTACGACTCGCTGATCGACCCCGCGAAGGGCCTCGGCGCAGCGAAGGCGAAGCTGCGCGAGCTGCAGGACAAGTGGGACGAGATCGGCTTTGTCCCGCGCGGGCGTGTTCGCGAGTTCGAGGACAAGATCGGCCGCATCGAGCAGCGCGTGTCCGAGGCCGAGGATTCCCGCTGGCGCAAGACCGACCCGGCGCAGCAGGACAAGGTGAACCAGTTCCAGGTCAAGGCCGACGACTTTATCAAGCAGGCCGAGGCCGCCGAGGCCAAGGGCGACGCCACCAAGGCCGCTTCCCTTCGCGAGCAGGCCAAGCAGTGGCAGGAGTTCGCCGACGTCGCCGCCAAGGCCGTCAACGAGGGCTAGTAAGTTAGCGCGAGTGCTCCACCCCCAGCTTTTCGTCCCCCGACCAGACCACGGCAACGATGCCGAGGCCGTGGTCGGGGGCTACGCCTTTTCCGCCACGCTGGCCATCCAGGACATCACGGGTCTTGCCACCTCCGGCGTGTCCGCGGCCCACATCGCGAAGCGCCTCGAGCCCTCCGCCGAGTCCGAGGCCATGCTGTTCGGCTTAGTTTCAACGCAGCACCTGCGGCCGGTCACCGATCTGGGCTACCCGGAGCTGTTCGCCGAAGACCTCGACTCCCTCAACGCCTGGCTGTTCGTCTCCCTGCCCCTGCTCGAAGACCGCGGCGTGATCGAAGCGAACTTCACCTTCGACTCCGAACTCGCGCCGCTTCCTGGCGAGCCGGTCCCCGATGCTCCGTGGGAAAGCGCGCTGAAGCTTCTCGACGACCTGTCGGCCCGCCTTTCCCGCCCCACCCGCCAACTGTGGGTGACCCACGCTGTTGCAGCAGATGAACCGCCGCACGTTCGGGGCTACGGCTACGCGCCGGTGTTCCGGGAGGACCAGGGCACCTTCTCCGTCTCCGCGATTAAGGGGCTGCCTGATGCTGCGGACGCCCAGTTCTCGGTGGTCCAGGGCCCCGGCTTCTCAGCGCCGCGAGACGCCGCGCCCGGTGAACTGGAGCAGTTCTCCCGTTTGCTCACCTCCGCCTCGCGCGACTACCCCCGCGGCGAGCTGGTCATGGACACCATCGAGTGGGACCTCGCCCGCATACAGGACGCCGGTGCCAGGTTGCAGGACCGTGGCGGCTCCCAGCTCACTGGCCTGGCATACGTCAACGGCGAGTGCGTCGGTCTTTGCGAAGTAGTCCGGTACTTTTCGGACGACCCGAAAGTCTGCGAACTCGGGTTGATATATCTGCTGCCTGAGCACCGTGGCCGCGGCATCGGCTCCGCACTGCTGCGCGCGTCGCTCACACGCGCCAAAGAGACCTGGGAGGACCTGGAGACGGTCTACTGCTCCTACCCCGCCGACTCCCCCGCGGCGAACGCCATCATGAGGGGCCTTGACGCGGAGGTGGTTTCCTCCACCACCGCGTGGCAGAAACGGTAGGCAGTGCGCTCCTTGTAAATGCCGATATCGGCGTTTACAAGGTGAGACGCTACAAAAGCCCAGGTCGCGGATCGGCGGTCACGCTACATGCCGATATCGGCTTTTGCGGGCTGGGGACCGGCGGCGCGGGTTTGTACCTGCTAGTCCAACGTCTTGCGGTGTCGCTCTGCTGCGCGGGCACGGCGGTCGTCGATAAGCAAAGGGTTCTCCTGCTCCCTCGTCGCGGCGCGCTGCGCGAGCGCCACCTCATCCTTGCCTTGCGCCTCGGCGCGCTGCTTAGCGACGGCCGCCTGTTCCTCGTTGCGCGACAGGATCAGCGGGAAGACCGTGAACACCACGATCACTACCGCGAGCACGACCAGGTAGTAGCTGGCACCGCGGCTGATGCCGGTGGCGTTGGAGTTGCGCAGCCAGATGCCAAGCACGGAGTAGACCAGCGAGACGGTGGTGACCATCCACGCGGGAACCGCGAGCGCGAAGCGCTGCGTGGCCACGGCAAGGGTGGTCAGGACACCGACGCCAATGAGCGAGATCCACGCGAAGATGTACTCCGTGACCGCAGTCTGCGCGTCCTTCGCAGCGTCGGTGGCGGCGAGCACCTGCCATAGCGACGCCCCGCCCACGAACGGCAGGAACAGCGCCACCACGTAGATGGCAACCGCGGCAGCGAGTACCCAGCGTTTTGCGCCCATGTCCACGGTGGATGCGGCTTTCTTCTCCGCGCGGGCAAGGGATTCTGTGTTGGGCTGCGTCATGTCGCCCAACTGTAGCCCTAGCCACCGCAGCAGGCGGAATCTGCTGGAGCGGCGGCGGGCCGGCCGATCGTCGGCAGGCCAAGGCCCACCCCGATGGGCGCGGTGGTGGGCACCTCTCCCCGCTCAGAGTTGTCGCCTGCCTTGGTACGGCGGTGCTCGTGGATGCCGGAGTCCGCGATCAGGTAGTGCGGCTTCGCGTCGGTGATGGTAACGGTGACGATATCGCCCGGGCGGACCTCGCCGTCGATGTTGCCCTCGACCGCGAAGTGCACCAGGCGCCCGTCGCGGGCACGGCCGGACATGCGCTGGGTGCGGTCGTTCTTGCGGCCGTCCTCCTGCACCAACAGCTCCTGGCGCGTGCCGACGAGCTTCGCGTTCTCCTCCGCACTGATGCGCTCCTGCAGGGCGTGGAGGCGCTCGAAACGCTCCTGCACCACGGCCTTGGGGATCTGCTGCTCCATCTCCGCCGCCGGGGTGCCGGGGCGCGGCGAGTACTGGAAAGTAAACGCCGAGGTGAAACGTGCCTTCTCAACCACGTCGAGGGTGGCCTGGAAGTCCTCTTCAGTCTCGCCCGGGAAGCCGACGATGATGTCGGTGGTGATCGCGGCGTGCGGCAGCTTCTCGCGCACCTCGTCCAGGATGGCCAGGAACTTCTTGGAGCGGTAGGACCGGCGCATGTCCTTGAGCACCTTGTCGGAGCCGGACTGCAGCGGCATGTGCAGCTGCGGGCAGACGTTCGGGGTCTCCGCCATCGCGTCGATGACGTCGGAGGTGAACTCCGCCGGGTGCGGGGAGGTAAAACGCACGCGCTCCAAGCCCTCGATATCGCCGCAGGCGCGCAGCAGCTTGGAAAACGCGGAGCGGTCGCGCTCCATGTCCTCGTCGACGAAGTTCACGCCGTAGGAGTTGACGTTCTGGCCCAACAGCGTCACCTCGGACACACCCTGATCCACCAGGGCCTTGACCTCGGCGAGGATCTCGCCCGGACGGCGGTCCACCTCCTTGCCGCGCAGGCTGGGCACGATGCAGAACGTGCAGGTGTTGTTGCAGCCCACAGAGATGGACACCCAGCCGGCGTAGGCGGACTCACGCTTGGCGGGCAGCACGGACGGGAAGACCTCGAGGGCCTCCACAATCTCCACCTGCGCTTCGTCCTCCACACGCGCCCGGTCGAGCAACGCCGGTAGCGCGGAGATGTTGTGGGTGCCAAAGACGGCGTCGACCCACGGCGCCTTTTCAATGACTGTGTCGCGGTCCTTCTGCGCCAGGCACCCGCCGACGGCGATCTGCATGCCCGGGTGGTCGGCCTTGACGTTTTTCAGCTGCCCGAGCGAGCCGTAGAGGCGCTTGTCGGCGTTCTCGCGCACCGCGCAGGTGTTGAAGACCACCAGGTCGGGCTCCTCGCCGGCATCGGCCGCGACGTAGCCCGCGTCTTCGAGCATGCCGGAAAGACGCTCGGAGTCGTGCACGTTCATCTGGCAACCGAACGTGCGCACCTCGTAGGTGCGGGGATTGCTGTTTTGGGTGGTGCTCGCCGTAGTCACGGCGAGACAGTCTAACCAGGTGAGCTACAACCGCGAAATGGCGTGAGTCAACCCGTCGATCTGCGCGTCGGTGTGGGTGGCCATCACCGTCACCCGCAGCATCGCCGCACCGTGCGGGACGGTCGGCCAGCGGATGGCGGGCACGAAGTACCCGGCCTCCCGGAGCCTGGCGGACGCGTTCACCGCTTTGGTTTCGTCGCCGATGGGCACCGGGATGATCGGGCTGGCCCACTCGCCCATTCCGAGCTGGCTTGTCAATCGACGGATGTTCCGGTGCAGCGCAGGCACCGGACTGTCTTCGCTCTCGAGCACGCCGATGGCCGCAGAAACCGCCGCGCACGTGGCCGGTGTGGACGAGGTGGAGTAGACGTAGGTGCGTGCCTTCTGCCGCAGCAACGCAGCCACTGGTGCGGAGGTAGCCACTGCCCCGCCCTCTGCTCCGAGCGCCTTGGATGAGGTGGCGACGAGGATGTCCGGATGGTCGTCGCCAAGCGAAAAGTGCTCCATGATGCCGCGGCCCGTGGCGCCGAGGGTGCCGGTGCCGTGCGCGTCGTCGACCATGAGGACGGCGCCGCGGGCGCGGCAGACGGCGATAAGTTCGGGGACGGGCGCGAGGGTGCCGTCCATGGAAAACAGCCCGTCGGTGACCACGATTGCTTCTCCGGAGTGGCCTCGCAGCAGCTCGTCGACGTGCGCCGGGTCGCGGTGGCGGTACACACGCACCGTGGCACCCTGCGCCTTGGCTAGGCGGCAGCCGTCGATGATGCTGGCGTGGTTGCGCTCGTCCGAGACGATGAGCGTGCCCGGGCCGGCGAGCGCCTGCAGGACGCCAGCATTGGCCATGAACCCGGCGGAGAAAAACACGGCGTCCTCGTAGCCGAGGAAGCGGGCGAAATCGCGCTCAACTTGGGTGTGCAGGTTTGTCGTGCCGGTGGTCAGGCGCGAACCGCCAGAGCCCGCGCCAAAACGGTTGAGCGCGTCGGCGGCCGCTTTGGTCACGGCGGGGTGTTCGGCCAGACCCAGGTAGTTCGAGGAGCTGAACAGGACGTACTCGCGCCCGTCGATGGTGGCTACCGGGGTCTGGCCAGTGCTGAAGGTTGCGGGGGTGCGCTCGAGGCCTTGGCTGCGCCAGGTATCGCACTGTTGCTGGGCGGCGGTGTCGAGCCAACTCATTTGGCCTCCTCGACCAGGACGGGGGTGTGCTCGAGGTAGGCGATCAGATCCGCAGGATCGTCGGTGTCCACGACGAACAGGCGTCCGCCAACTGGGGAACCAGCAGCCTTCATCTTGGGCACGCGCAGATAGCCCAGCTTTCTGGAGGCGAGGTAGCCGGTGGTGTAGTCCGGATCGTCCGAGATGCAGACCTCGGCGAGCACCGCCGGGTGGTGCGCGACCTTGGAAGCGAGCACAAGCGCATCGGTGACGCGGGTCTTGCCGGAGCGGGACTCGGGACGCTCCTCTGTGGCAGTGGCGGCGTCCATGGAGGTCACCCGTACGCCCCGGGCGTGATCCGGTTCGAGGCGTCGGCCGGTTGCAGCGTGGAACAGGATCCCGCCGCGCATGTCGCGCACGCCGGTGAGCAGCTTCCATGCGGCTGCGGCATGCGGCGTCAGCGGGGCCAGGTTCTCGATGACGGTGTCGCGGGCCTCCGCTGGGTCCGCGCAGTGCGCCTCTGTGATTGGCAACGCCGGGATGTGCGCGACTTCACCCTCGATGGCGGTCACAGTGACAGTGATGGAGTCCGGCTGCCCCTTGCCGTGGGCCAGTGCGCGCTGGCTCATCGCGGCGCAGACATCAGGGACCTCGCGCTCCTCCACGATGCGTTCGGCGCCGGAGATATGGGTGCCGCCCGCGCTGGAGCGCATCTTCACGCTGAACAATGCCATGCGGGCAAGTTTAGGAGACCGCCTTGAACACCGTTCAGTGTTTCGGACTATTCCTCGCACTCGGCAATGCGCCCGTTCAGCACCTCGCGGGCGATTCGAAGCGCCATCCCCTGGTTGAAGCCGCGCCGGGCCAACGCACCGACGATGCGGCGCAGGTGCTTGTCGTATTCCGCACGGTCCGTGGGAGCCGATTTCACTTTGCGCGCGGATTTCTCCGCCACCGCGCGGGCCGTGTGCTCCTCGTCCTCGTCCGAGATCTGCTCCAGGGCCGCGGCGCGGTCCGCTCCCCCGACGCCCTTGTCGCGCAGCTCCATGTCCAGCGCGCGGGCGGACTTGCCGCGGCGGGCGGCGCGCTGGCGCACCCACTCGTGGGCGAACTGCGCGTCGTTGAGCAGGCCGGAACCTGCGAGGTCGTCGAGGACTTCGTCGACAAGCTGCGGCTCGAACTCGGCCTTGAGCAGCCGCTCGCGCAGCTCCGCGCGGGAGCGCGCACGCTGGTCCAGCAGACCTAACGCCCGCTTGCGCACGGGAGCCAGGGCCTCCTCGTGTGTCCGGTCGAAAAGACCGGTGCCCGGCTCGTAGGCGTCAAGCACCGCCTGGAGCCGGGCAACCTTGTCCGCGTCCGCCAACTACTTCTCCGCGGTTGCGGGTGCCGCCACGTCGTCCTCGTCATCGAAGTCGATGTTCGGAACCATATCCACCGGCTCGTCCGTCAGCTCGTCGGACGCGTTGGCGTACTTGCCCACGCCGAGTGCGCGGAAGATCTTGTCCTCGATCTCGTCCGCCAGCTCCGGGTTTTCCTTGAGGAAGATGCGGGCCTTCTCCTTGCCCTGGCCCAGCTGGTCGCCCTCGTAGGTGAACCAGGAGCCGGACTTTTTCACGATGCCGTTTTCCACACCCATGTCGATGATGGAACTCTCACGCGAGATGCCCTCGCCGTACATGATGTCGAACTCGGCGATCTTGAACGGCGGGGAAACCTTGTTCTTCACCACCTTCATCTTGGTGCGGTTGCCAATGGAGTCCTGGCCGTCCTTCAGCGTCTGGATGCGGCGGACATCGCAGCGCACGGATGCGTAAAACTTCAGCGCCTTACCGCCGGTGGTGGTCTCCGGGGAGCCGAACATCACGCCGATTTTCTCGCGCAGCTGGTTAATGAAGATGGCGGTGGTGCCGGAGTTGTACAGCGCACCGGTCATCTTGCGTAGCGCCTGGGACATCAGGCGGGCCTGCAGGCCGACGTGGCTGTCGCCCATCTCGCCCTCGATCTCCGCCTTCGGGGTCAGCGCCGCCACCGAGTCGATCACAATGATGTCGATCGCGCCCGAGCGCACCAGCATGTCCGCAATCTCGAGCGCCTGCTCGCCGGTGTCCGGCTGGGAGACCAGCAAGTTGTCGGTGTCTACGCCGAGCTTGCGCGCGTAGTCCGGGTCGAGGGCGTGCTCGGCGTCAATAAACGCCGCAATGCCGCCGGCGCGCTGCGCCTCCGCAATCGCGTGCAGCGCCACGGTGGTCTTACCGGAAGACTCCGGCCCGTAGATCTCCACGATGCGCCCGCGCGGCCAGCCGCCGATGCCGAGCGCGACGTCGATGGCTGTGTTGCCGGAGGAAATGGACTGAATCGGCGGGCGGTTGTCGTCGCCCAGGCGCATGACGGCGCCCTTGCCAAAATCCTTCTCGATCATTGCCAGCGCTGCATCGAGCGCATTCTTGCGGTCGTTGCCGGCCGAAGCCGCGGACTTCTTCTTCGTTGCCATGTGGTGTTTCTACCTCCAAGTATTCGGCGGCGCTGGGCGCGTCGCGTGCACAGTTTCCTAGTTAGACGTATCGCCATACCGCTTCGGTTCCCTCGGACGCGAAGAAATTTCTCCCAAGCGGAAAACACGGCACACTGTAGAACGCGACGGCGACACCCCAGAGAATACACGCAAACGTGTTCGAAATTCAACGACACGCCGGGGTGGCGGAGCCGTCGATAAGCAACGGCCCCTAAAAGCCCGGGCGGTCGACGCCGAGGCGGCGCTCCTCCGGGACATCGAACGCGTCACAGAGCCCGCGCCACGCATCGCGCGGGTCCACACCGGCATCGATGAGCTGCGCAGACGTCTGCTCAAACCCGGGCAGCACCTGGGTCTGGATGATCCACTGCGCACGCTCCGAGCCGAATTCGTCCTGCACAAGCTGGTGAAACTCCGTCAAACGCATGCGCCCGACAGTACACGCCACCCGTCGCGGTACACTCCCGCGCATGAAGAAAAACTCTACGGCGCAGGATATCGCGCTAATCGCGGTCTTTGCCGCCATCGTCATTGTGCTGGGCTTCGTGTCCATCCCCGTCGGCGCGGCCGGCGTGCCCATCGTGCTGCAGAACGCCGCCGTGATCCTCGCCGGGCTGGTGCTTGGGTGGCGCCGCGGTTTCTCCGCCGCCGCGATCTTCCTGCTGGTGGGCCTGGCGCTGCCGGTGCTCGCGGGCGGGCGCACGGTCATCTCCGCACTCGGCGGGCCGACTGTCGGGTACCTGGCCGGCTACCTCGTCTCCGCCGCCGTCGCCGGCGCGGTCGCGTACACGGCACCGTTCCGCTCGAACAAAGCGGCGAGCATCGGCATCCTCATCCTCGCCGGCTACCTCGGCCTGTTTTTCCAGTACCTCTGCGGCGTGTTCGGCCTGATGTGGCGCGCTGACATGAGCTTCGGCGCAGCCTGGGCGGCGCAGGTGCCGTTCCTGCTGCCGGACGCCGGCAAGGTCGCGCTCATGATCGCCATCGCGTTCGCGGTACACCAGGCGTTCCCGGATCTGCGCGGGGCCCGCAAGTAAACGCCATGCCCCTCATCGAGTTCCGCGGCGCCGCCGTCGCATATGACGGCGAGCAAATCCTCGCGCCGCTCACCGTGAGCCTATCGGAGCAGCGCATCGGCATCATCGGCTCCAACGGCTCCGGCAAATCCACCACCGTGCGCCTGATCAACGGCCTCATCGAGCCGACATCAGGGCAAGTGCTTTACGACGGGCTCACGCCCAACAAACGCGGCAAAGACATCCGCAAACGCGTCGGATTCGTATTCTCCGACGCCGAATCCCAAATTGTCATGCCGCGCGTTTCCGACGACGTGGCGTTTTCCCTGCGCCGCTTCAAACTGCCGCGCGAGGAGGTCAAACGGCGCGTGGCAGACGCACTCAAGCGCTTCGATCTTGCCGACCGCGCCGAGCACTCCCCGCACACCCTCTCCGGCGGCGAGAAGCAGATGCTCGCGCTGGCCTCCGTGCTGGTGATCGAGCCCGACACGATCATCGCCGACGAGCCCACCACCCTGCTGGACCTGCGCAACCGCCGCCGCATCGTGCGCGAGCTGATGTCGCTGGACCAGCAGCTGATCGTGGTCACCCACGACCTGGAAATGCTGCGCGGATTCGACCGCGTTCTGGTCATCGACGACGGAGCCTTGGCCTACGACGGCGGCCCCGACGCGGCAATCGCCTTCTACACCGACCTGATGGATGCGAAGCCGTGATCCGCGAACTGCCCCTCGGCGTATACGTGCCGGGGACGACTCTGCTGCACCGCACGGGTGCAGCGCTGAAATTCGTGTTGCTCGTGGCATTCATCATCGGCGTCACCGCGTTGCCGACGCAGCCATGGCACGCTGTGGCCGCCCTCGCGTTCGTGTTGGCGCTCTACGTATGGGCACGGATCCCCGCCCGCGTAGCGTGGCGCCAGCTAGTGCCGTTGGTGCCCGTGCTGGCTTTCTTCGGCGCGTTCATGGTGTGGCAAAACGGCGTTGCCTCTGCGCTCACACTGCTGGTCGGGCTGCTTGCCACCATTGCTGCGGCAAACCTGTTGACGCTGACCACCCCGGTCGAGGAACTCCTCACCGCGCTGGACCGCGCCCTGTCCCCCTTCGGTCGCGCGGGCGAACTGATCTCTTTGACCATCGCGCTCACGATCCGGCTTATCCCCCTCACCCTCGCCACGGCGAACGAGGTGCTCGACGCGCGCAAGGCCCGCGGTGTCGGGTTCTCCTTCACCGCATTCGGCATCCCGTTGGTGATTCGGTCTGTGCGCCGCGCGAAGATGATGGGAGAAGCGCTCATGGCCCGCGGAGCCGTTGATTAGCACCTGCTTAACGACGACGTTCCGCCCGGCCCCTGCTGTGAGGGACCGGGCGGAACGCGCTGAGACGGGCTAGCTATTAGTTACTGCTACCTGCGGAGCTACCTTCACCGCCACCACATGCATTGACAATGCTGACGATTGCAAGGACACCAAGTGCCGCCGCTGCCAAGCCGCCCGCGATCATGCCGATCTGCGGATCAACCTGCGGGAGCATCTGCTGCGCCTGATCCCTCAGTGCATGGAGTGAATCCTGAACGCCTGCCGGCAGCGGAAGGTCGACCTGCGATGCAATCCCCAGCGGGATCAGCGCCACAAGCGGAAGCGACCATCCGGTCAGCGCAGCGACGCACTTGCCGTCCAACGACGACCCCTGAGACTCCGCCGGTGCCGTTGCTGTCTGGGTCACCGTGGTGAGCGGGTGCTCGGTCGATGTTTCAGGAGCGGCCTCCACCTCGAAACGGACTTTTTCAACGATCGTAGAGTTTCCGGTCGTCGTCACCACTTCCGCGGTGTAGTTGCCGGGCTTTGCAACCCTGCCCGCAATGACGTTGTCCTCGGGGCGGAACTCGAGGCCCTCCGGCAGGTCGTTAACCTCGACGATTGCGCCATTAGCCGCAGCCACCCGGTAGTACACATTTGTTTCACCCGCAACAATCTTCGTCAGATTCGGAGCGGTACGCGTCGTCGTGACAGGTGCATCAACGTCGACTGCGTCCTGGTCCGATTGAACCGTGGATGTCGGCGTCACAGTCTCGGTCTCCGAGCGACCGGCGACAGTGGTTGTGACTGGGGCTGCGGTAACCGTGGTGGTTTGTGCCGTATTCGTTACTGTCTCCGTCACCGCATCAGCTGTTGCCACCGGCGTGACATCAACTTGCTCCGTCACCGTCGGCGTGACCGTCTCAGCCTTAGCCGAAGACGTCTGCGTCGCAGTCACCGCCGCAGCAGTGGTCACCGGCGTTTCGGTGACCTTCTTCGTCTCCGTGGGCACCACAGTCTTTGTCGCAGCCGTCTCCGTCTGCGTTTCAGTCACCGCCGCAGCAGTGGTCACCGGCGTTTCGGTGACCTTCTTCGTCTCCGTGGGCACCACAGTCTTTGTCGCAGCCGTCTCCGTCTGCGTTTCAGTCACCGCCGCAGCCGTCGTCGTCGGAGTCTCGGTGGCTTTCTTCGTCTCCGTGGGCACCACGGTCTTCGTCGCAGCCGTCTCCGTCTGCGTCGCAGTCACCGCCGCAGCCGTCGTCGTCGGAGTCGTGGTCACCTTCTTCGTCTCAGTCGGCGTCACGGTAACCTCCGGCGCGCTCACTGTCGTATACACGACGGTTGCCGCAGCCGTCGTCGTCGGCGTCTCGGTCACCTTCTTCGTCTCCGTCGGTGTCACGGTCTTCGTCGCAGCCGTCTCCGTCTGCGTCGCAGTCACCGCCGCAACCGTCGTCACCGGCGTCTCGGTCACCTTCGTCGTCTCCGTGGGCACCACGGTCTTCGTCGCAGCCGTCTCCGTCTGCGTCGCAGTCACCGCCGCAACCGTCGTCACCGGCGTCTCGGTGACCTTCGTCGTCTCCGTCGGCACCACGGTCTTCGTCGCAGCCGTCTCCGTCTGCGTCGCAGTCACCGCCGCAGCCGTCGTCGTCGGAGTCGTGGTCACCTTCGTCGTCTCCGTGGGCACCACGGTCTTCGTCGCAGCCGTCTCCGTCTGCGTCGCAGTCACCGCCGCAGCAGTGGTCACCGGCGTTTCGGTGACCTTCGTCGTCTCCGTGGGCACCA
>NZ_JAKRMZ010000015.1:0-61926 GCF_022345915.1 Corynebacterium sp. ACRQP
CCATCCGGCTATTCCACCGCAGTGTCCAACAAGTCATCAGACATGATGTCCAATAAGTGACCAGACTCCGCGTCCAAAAACTCACCAGACTCCATGTCCAAAAAGTGTCAAGACATGACACGTCTAGCAGGGTCGCGCGCGCCGCTAGACGATCCACGGATTCGCGCGGGCGGCTGCCACGGCACGCAAAAAGGCGGGCCCTGCCAGAAAGCGGGGCCCGCCTTTGGTGCGTCGTAAAGCGAAGGCTTACAGGTTGATCATGTGGCCTTCGATGCCGTGCGCGATCTCCTTGATCACCTCCGGCAGAGTCGGGTGGATGTGGATGGAGCGCGCGATCTCGCCTGCGGTGAGGTCGAAGCGCTGCGCGAGGACGACCTCCGGTATGAGCTCGGAGACGTTTGCGCCGACGAGGTGGCAGCCCAAGATCTCGCCGAACTCGGCGTCCGCGACGAGCTTGCCAAAGCCAGCGGTCTCCGCCAAGCCCACTGCCTTGCCGTTTGCGGAGAACGGGAAGGTGGCAACCTTGATGTCGCGGTCCGGCCACTTCTCCTTCGCCTGCTCCTCGGTGTAGCCCATGGAGGCGACTTGCGGGTTACAGAAGGTGGCGCGCGGGGTCATCATGTAGTCCTCGATCTCGAGGGTCTCCGCGTCCGCGATGGTCTCGGCAGCGATGATGCCCTGCGCCTCAGCGACGTGGGCGAGCTGCAGCTTCGCGGTGACGTCGCCGATGGCGTAGATGTTGTCGACGTTGGTGCGCATGCGCTCGTCGATAGCAATCGCGCCACGCTCGGTGAGCTCGACGCCCGTGTTCTCCAGGCCGTAGCCCTCGGTGCGCGGGGCGAAGCCGACGGAGATCATCACGCGGTCCGCGGTGAGCGTCTCCACGTCGTCGGAGCCGTTCTTCTTCACGTCCACCTCGACGGAATCGCCGTTGTCGCGCACCTCGGTGGTGGCGTGGCCGGTCAGCAGCTTCACGCCGAGCTTCTTGTAGGCCTTCGCGATCTCCTTGGACACGTCCTTGTCCTCGTTGGGCAAGACGCGGTCCTGGTACTCGATGACGGTGACATCCACGCCGTAGTTGGACAGCACGTAGGCGAACTCCATGCCGATCGCGCCTGCACCGACGATGACCATCTTTTCCGGAGCCTCCGGGTTGAGGATCTGCTCCTCGTAGGAGACCACGTTCTCGGACAGCTCGATGCCCGGCAGGGTACGCACCACAGCGCCGGTGGCGATGATGCAGTCATCGAAGGTGACGGTCATACCCTTGTCGTCGCCGTCGGTGATCTCGATGGTGTTCGCGTCCTTGAACGAGCCCAGGCCGTTGATCTCCTGGATCTTGTTCTTCTTCATCAGGTAGTGCACGCCGCCGACGATCTTCTCGGAGACCTTGCGGGAGCGCTTTTGGGCGTCGGTGTAGTCGAACTCCACGTCGCCCTTGATGCCGAAGGTTTTCGCATCGTGGTTGAAGATCTCAGCCACTTCAGCGTTCTTGATCAGGGCCTTGGAGGGGATGCAGCCCACGTTGAGGCAGACACCGCCCCAGTACTGCTTCTCAATAACAGCTACTTTTTTACCCAGCTGAGCTGCACGGATGGCGGCGACGTAGCCACCGGGGCCAGCGCCGAGGACAACAACGTCAAAATGTTCTTTACTCACGCTGCATATCGTACGTGCCCGTCTGGCAAAATGTTGCGAAGCATCTTGTTTGTTTTTTGAATGAAAGTGAGCGATTCACTGTGAAGTTCACTCGCACGGCGGTAGCCCTGGGCGCCGCCGCCCTTATCGCCGCAGGCTCCGTGCCCGCCGTCCAGCACTTCGCGGAGGGCGGCGCCGAGAAGCCGGTCACCACCCTGTCCCCGGCGGCGACGACGGTGCAGACCTCGCTTGAGACCCCGACTTCCAGCACCACCGCGAGCTCGACCACGAGCCCGACCACGACAACCAGCGCGACCACGAGTCCGGCCACGAGCACGCCGACGTCGCCCCAGGAGAAGCCGAAGGTTGTGGAGACGACGGTGGTGCCGGAGACGCCGTCGACAAGCTTGAGCTCGACCGCGGCCACCACCGCAGAGGCGGAGCCGACGGACGAGCACCCGAACATTAGCCCGCTGGGTGAGGCCCCGAAGACCTACAACGGCAAGGACCAGAGGTGGGTGCGCATCCTCGCAGGCAACCGCAAGAACTGGGACAACGAGGCAATCCGCGTGCACTCCGAGTCCATGGAGCGCGACATCCCGGTGGCGATCTTCTACGCCACCGACGAGCAAGGCAAGCGCAAGGAAAACGCCCCGACGGTCTACCTGCTCAACGGCGCCGGCGGCTCCGAGCAGGACACCGACTGGGTCGCGCAGGCCTACGACGAGCTGGAGAAGACGTACAAGGACTCCGGCGCGAACGTTGTCATCCCGATGGAAGGCGCGTTCTCCTACTACGTGGACTGGGCCGCCGAGCCGCCGGTGGACACGGACACGAACCCGTTCTTCCACGGCAAGCAGATGTGGTCGACCTTCCTGGCGCACGAGCTGCCGCAGGCGGTGGAGCCGTACATGAACGCCGACGAGGAGCACCGCGCGGCCGCCGGCCTGTCCATGGCCGCGACCTCCGTGCTGCTGCTGGCGGAGCACAACCCGGGCTTCTACGACGCCATCGGTTCCTTCTCCGGTTGCGCGGCGACCTCGACGCCGCTTCCGTGGATGTACCAGGATCTGACCGTCAGCCGCGGCGCGCCGAATGTGATGACACCGGAGTATATCTTCGGCGAGCGCGGCTCGGACTACAACCGTCACTACGACGCGCTGGTCAACGCGGCGGATCTCAAGGGCACCGCGGTGTACCTGTCCACAGGCACTGGCCTGGCGGGCGAGAGCGACACGCCGGGCTACCTGAAGGACCGCTTGATCAATCAGTACGGCGTGGACCCGGATGCGGCTTCGGCCCGCGCGTTGTCGAACGCGATGACGCTGCAGGTTGAAGGCGGCGTGATCGAGGCGGCGATGAACGCCTGCACCCACGATCTGATGGTGAAGATGCGCGCCAACGACGTGGAGGTCACCCACGCTGAGCTGCGCAATGTGGGCACCCACAGCTGGGCGTCCTGGCGCGATGACCTGGGGCTGTCCTACGAGAAGGTGTTCAAGAAGGCGCTCGGTCTGGAGCAGTAGGCACTTGCTTTACGACGCCTAACGGCGCCTCCCCGCTTTCGAGCCGGGAGGCGCCGTTTCGGTTTGCGCGCGATAGCGCGTTTTAGAACATGCCCATGCCGTAGGCGATGGTGGAGGACATGGACGAGCCTGCGTGCACGAGCTCGCCGAGAATCTGGTTGATCTGCACCTGGAAAGTTTCGATGGGGTTCATGTTGGGGTCCTTTCGGGGTTTCAGGGCGGGGGCGCAACACGCCACACGCGTAACGCTGGCCACTACAGTAACGAATGTCCCATAGAATGGCGCAATAATTGCCTGTCAGTTTAACCCCCTCCCCCAGGACTGGATACACAGATGAAGAAGATCAAGGCGGCGGCGCTTGCCGCCCTCACCGCAGTCTCCCTCGCATGCACCGGCGCTCCGGCGGTGTCCGCCCAGCCGGCCGGCCAGGAGGGCATTGTAAAGGCGTGGGACGCGCGAACGAACCCGCCGCTCATCACCCGCACCGGCAAGGCGCAGGAGTGGGTCAGTCAGGTGGACCACAAAACGGTGCTGTCCTACAACGTGTATTCCCCCTCCATGCGCCGCGACATCCCGGTCGCGGTCGTCCCGGCCACCGACGCCGCAGGCAACCGCGTGCGCAACGCGCCGACGTTGTACCTGCTCAACGGCGCCGGCGGCGCGGAGCAGAACCAGGACTGGCTGAAGCTCTACCCGGTGAAGGACTACTTCGCCGGCAAGGGTGTGAACGTGGTGGTGCCGCAGGCTGGCGCGTTTTCCTACTACACGGACTGGGTGAAAGACGACGTCGCCTCCGACTACGTCAACGGCCCACAGAAGTGGGAGACGTTTTTGACCAAGGAGCTGCCCGGCCCGATCGAGCGCGTGGTGGGCGCCAACGGCCGCCGCGCCGTGACGGGTGTGTCCATGTCCGCCACCTCTGCCCTGCTGTTCGCGCAGCACAACCCGGGGATGTACCAGGCCGCGGCGGCGTTTTCCGGCTGCGCGTCCACGTCCTCGCCGCACGGCTACAACTTCGCGCGCTTGACCGTCAACCGCGCGGGCACCCCGAACTTCCAGACGGTCACCCCGGAGATGATGTGGGGTCCGATGAACGGGCCGTACAACCGCTACAACGACGCGCTTCTGAGCGCGGAGAAGTTGCGCGGCACCCGCCTGTACATCTCCTCCGGCTCGGGCCTTGCGGGGCACCCGGACCAGGTCAGCTACCTGCTGGGCAAGGGCGCACCGATGCCGGCGGCGCAAGCCGGTGCAGCCGTGCTGCAGGTCGAAGGCGGCGTGATTGAGGCCGCGGTGAACAAGTGCACCCACGACCTGAAGGCCAAGCTGGACGGCCTGGGCATCCCGGCGCACTTCGAGCTGCGCAACGTGGGCACCCACTCCTGGCCGTACTGGACCGAGGACATGGACCGCGCCTGGCACACCACCATCAAGCCTGCTCTGGGGGTCTAGCGTGCGCGACATCGAGCCCAAGCTTCTCGACGACCTGACGGCCGCCCCCGCCCTCGAATGGGCCCGGGAGTGGTCCGACGAGACAGAAGCGCGGCTCGATTCGTCCGCGCTGCGCGAGCGGATCCGCGCCGCGTTGGATTCGGACGACCGGATCCCGTTTGTCACCCGGCGCGGCGAGTACCTGTACAACTTCTGGCGCGACGGCGAGCACCAGCGCGGACTCTGGCGCCGCACGACCCTCCCCTCGTTCCTCGGGGAGGAGCAACCCGACTGGGAGGTCCTCCTCGACGTCGACACGCTCGCCGAAGAAGAGGACGAGGACTGGGTGTATAAAGGCGCGACCGTTTTGCCGGTGAGCTGGGACCGGGCGCTGATCCGCCTGTCGCGAGGCGGGGCGGACGCGGTGGTGGTACGCGAATTCGACCTCACCTCGCGCGCTTTCGTCGACGCGGCCGACGGCGGTTTCACCATCGACGAGGCTAAAACCTCCGTCGACTGGGTGGACCGCGACACCATCCTGGTGGGCACCGACGAAGGCCCGGGCACGGTGACCAACTCCGGCTACCCCATGCAGGTGGCGCGCTGGACCCGCGACGGCGGCAAGACCGTCATCTTCACCGGCGAGCCTAACGACGTCGGCGTATGGTCGGGCTACGACGTGGTGGACCGGAGGACCGTCGTCACGCGGGCGCTCGATTTCTACACCTCGCGAACGTGGGTCGACGGCGAGTTTGTGGACGTGCCCGACGATTGCGACGCCATCCCCCACCGCAAGTGGCTGTTCATCCAGCCGCGCACCGAGTTCGCGGGCGTGCCCGCGGGCGCGCTCGGCGTGATCGAGCTCGAAGCGTTCCAGCAGGGCGGCCGAGAGTTCGCGGTGCTGGAGCAGGACGCGACCGTGGAAGCGATCGCGTTCACTGAAAACGCGCTGCTTTTGACCTGCCTGGTGGACGTGGCCACCAGCATCTCCCGCATCGCGCTGGGCACCTGGGAGCGCACCGAGCTCGCGCTGCCGGAGGCCGCGAGCGCGCACGTCGTTGCCTCCAGCCCGCTGGCCGGCGACGAGTTCTGGGTCGCCGCGTCCTCCTTCACCACGCCGACAACGCTTCTGCGCGGCGACGCCTCCGGCGCACTCACCGAGGCCAAGCGCGCGCCTGCCCACTTCGACACGGCAGGGCTGGAAACCCGCCAGCACTGGGTGACCTCCGCCGATGGCACCCGGCTGCCGTACTTCATCACCGGCGACTTCTCCCTTGGTGCACGTCCCACGCTGGTGGGCGGCTACGGCGGCTTCGAGGTCTCGCTCATGCCCGCGTTTTCCAACGTGCGCGGCATCGCATGGTTGGAACAGGGCAACTTCTACGTCCAGCCCAACCTGCGCGGCGGCGGCGAGTTCGGGCCCGAGTGGCACTCGCAGGTGGTCAAAACCAACCGCCACAAGGTGTGGGAGGACCACAAGGCGGTGCTCGAGGACGTCGTCGCCCGCGGCTACGCCGAACCTGCGCAGATTGCCATCCGCGGCGGCTCCAACGGCGGGCTGCTCACCTCCGGCTCGCTGGTGCAGTACCCGGAGTGCTTCGGCGCGGCCGTGATCCAGGTGCCGCTGACGGACATGCTGCGCTACCACACCCTGTCCGCCGGCGCGTCGTGGATGGCGGAGTACGGCGACCCGGACAACGTCGATGAGCGCGCAGCGATTGCAACCTGGTCGCCGCTGCACAACGTCCGCCCGCGCGAGGACGTGGCGTATCCCCCGGCGCTGGTGACCACCTCCACCCGCGACGACCGCGTCCACCCCGCCCACGCCCGCACCTTCGCGCTCGCCCTGTGGCGGGCGGGCCAGCCGGTGGACTATTTCGAGAACACCGCAGGCGGGCACGCCGGCGCCGCGGATAATGCACAGGTGTCGCGGGTGGAGGCGTTGATCTACCAGTGGATCGACGACAAGATCGGCCAACCGCTGGCGTAGACTTCCCGGCGATATGAGTAACCTGAGGCTTCGCTCCACCCCCATCCCCGGCACCCGCGACCGCTACACCGGCGTGGAGTTCAACCTGGGCTTCCACGTCACGCACTATGACCTGGATTTCGACTACAAGGTGGCCCCGAACCGTCTCGAAGCAACTGCGACCCTGACGCTGAACACGTGGCGCGAGCTGAACCACCTCACCCTCGACCTCACCCAGGGCCTGTCGGTGCGCCGCGTGGAGGCGTCTAACGGCTTCGGCGTCAAGCGCTACCGCCACCACGGCGGCAAGCTGCGCATCACCTTCGACCAGTTCATCCCGGTGGACACTGAGCTGCAGCTGACCATCCGCTACGCCGGCTCCCCGCGCCCGCGCCGCACCGCCTGGGGCATGCTGGGCTGGGAGGAGCTGGACAACGGCGCACTGACCGCCAACCAGCCCAACGGCGCGCCGTCCTGGTTCCCCTGCGACGACACCCCGGACGAGAAAGCCACCTACACTTTCAACGTGCGCGCGGACCGCGGGTACGTCGCGGTGACCAACACCACCGCCCGCCCGATGGCGACCTACCTGGCCACGGTGCAGGTGGGCCAGTTCCACCGCGTTGATTTAGGGCGCAACACGGTGGCGTGGCTGCCGGCGGCGACTCAGGTGGGCGATTTGGACAAGCAGCAGGCCATGCTGGACTACTTCGAAACCGTCTTCGGGCCCTACCCGTTTGAGAACTACCAGGTGGTTGTGCACGAAGAAGAGCTGGAGATCCCGCTCGAGGCCCAGGGGCTGTCCATCTTCGGCGTGAACCACCTGCGGGGCAACGAGCGCCTCATCGCGCACGAGCTGGCGCACCAGTGGTTTGGCAACTCGTTGGGCATCGCGCAGTGGGAGGATATCTGGCTCAACGAGGGTTTCGCCTGCTACGCCGAGTGGCTGTGGGCGGATTTTACGGGGCACATGCCTATCGACGCCTCCGTGCGCACCCACTACGACAAAATCACGCCCATGCGGTTTACCCTCGCCGACCCTGGCGCGCGCGACATGTTCGACGACCGCGTGTACAAGCGCGGCGCCATCACGCTGCACGCGCTGCGCCGCAAAGCCGGCGACCCGGCGTTTTTCGCTGCGGTCCGGGACTACGTGGCCCGCGGCGCCCACGGTGTGGTGGAGCCCTTCGACCTGGTCAACGCGTTCGCGCGCCAGGGCGTCGCTGTCGGCGACGTGATCGACGCGTGGATCAACCACCCCGAGCTTCCGGAGTGCCCGTGAGAAACCTCTCCCTGGCCACCATCTTCGCCGCGGCCAGCGGCTTTGTGGTCATGTGGATCGCCAGCTGGGCGCTGGACGCCGAGCACGGCTACAACTCCTTTTTGGCCTACTGGGGCCTGTTCTTCGCCTGCACCGGGCTCATCGACGGCATCACGCAGGAGACCACCCGCGCCGTGGCAGCCTCCCGCGAAACGGACGTGCGCGGCAGCGCCAACCCGTGGAAGCTCGGCGCTGCGGTCGGCGCGGTTGTCGCGGCGGTGGTGCTGCTGGCGGGGCTTTTCGCCATGGGCCGCATCGTGCCCACCCACCCCGGCACGGCCACGGGCTTGTTGGCGTTGGGCCTGATCAGCTACGCCTTCCAGGCGGTGCTGTCCGGCGTCTTGAGCGGCTCCGGGCTGTGGAACCGCTACGCCGCGCTGGTCGCCCTGGACTCCGGCGTGCGCCTCGTGCTGGCCGTGGTGGTGTGGGCGCTCGGCGGCGGGCTGGTGGAATTTTTGGCCATCACCGTCATTGGCGCGCTGAGCTGGGCCGTGATCCTCGCCTTCGCGCCGGTGCGGGTGCACCTGGACGTGGACCGCGGGGCGTTTCTGCGCCGCGTCGGCTCCGCCATGGTGGCCTCCGGGGCGTCGGCCGCGCTGATCACTGGCTTTCCCACCGCCGCCTCCGCCGCCTTCCCCGCTGCAACCGCGGGCGCGACGGTCGCCGCGGTCAACAACGCCGTCATGCTCACCCGCGCCCCGGTGCTGGTGCCGCTGCAGCGCTTCCAATCGGCGCTGGTGGTGCGCTTCGTCGAGCGCCGCGGCAGCATCTACAGGGCGCTCGCCGCGCCCGTCGGCGCGATCTTGGGCGTCGGCCTCATCGGCTTCGCGGCGGCCTGGCTGATCGGCCCGTGGATCCTGCGGGTGGCGTACAAGCCGGAGCTGTTTGTCGACGGTCTCACGCTCGGCCTGCTCACCTTCGCCTCCGCGTTCATGGGCATGCTCATGATCACTGGCGTGGCCGTGCTCGCCCTAGAGCGCCACGCGTTCTACGTCGCCGGCTGGCTCGCCGCCACCGCCACCGCGTTCGCCGTGCTCTTCCTCGCGCCGTGGGGCGTTGCCACAACCGTGGTTGTGGCGCTGTTCGCCGGGCCGATCGTCGGCGCGCTCGTGCACCTGGCGGGCCTTGTAAGGTAGCTGGCTATGGAACGTTTGCTGGTCACTGGCGGTGCGGGGTTCATTGGGGCGAATTTTGTCCGGCAGGCGTCGCAAAGCTTCCGCGTCACCGTCGTGGACAAGCTCACCTACGCAGGCAACCGCGCGAACCTGCCCGAGGGCATCGAGTTCGTCGAGGGGGACATCTGCGAGCAATCGCTTATCGACGAGCTCGTGGCCGCCAACGACACCGTCATCCACTTCGCCGCCGAATCGCACAACGACAACTCGCTGCGTGACCCGTCCGCGTTCGTGCACAGCAACCTTGTCGGCACGTTTGCACTGCTGGAGGCGGTGCGCAAGAGTGATAAGCGCCTGCACCACATCTCCACCGACGAAGTGTTCGGCGACCTCGAGCTCGGCGGCACCGACGCATTCACCGAGACCACGCCGTACAACCCCTCCTCGCCCTACTCAGCGACGAAGGCCGGCTCCGACCACCTCGTGCGCGCCTGGGTGCGATCGTTCGGGGTGCGCGCGACGATCTCGAACTGCTCCAACAACTACGGCCCCTACCAGCACATAGAGAAGTTCATCCCCCGCCAGATCACCAACATCCTCACCGGCCAGCCCGCCAAGCTCTACGGCACCGGCGCGCAGGTGCGCGACTGGATCCACGTGGACGACCACAACGACGCCGTCCTCGCGATTCTGGAGCGCGGGCGCATCGGCGAGACCTACAACATCGGCGCGAGCTCTCCCGGTTCCGCGCACGTCACGAACAAGCAGGTCATCGAGACCATCTGCGAACTGATGGGCGGCGAATACGTCCACGTCGCGGACCGCCCCGGCCACGACCAGCGCTACACCATGGACGCCACCAAGCTGCGCCGCGAGCTCGGCTGGGCTCCGCAGCACACGGACCTGCGCAGCGGGCTGGAGCAGACCATCGCCTGGTACACCGACAACCGCTGGTGGTGGGAAAACGATAAGGCAGGCATTGAACGCGGGTACGCGCAGCGGGGGCAGTGATACCCTGTTCCCCAGAAATGGGGAGGGGATCATATGCGACGTGCACGCATACTCATCTGGGAGTTTTTTGTCACCGTCGGTCCGTGGATTTTTCCGCTGGTAGGAGGAATATTCCTGTCCGCTGCCGCGGCTACACACCCGATGCCGGGGCTACTCACGGTGGGAACTTTCTGGCTTGGGGTAGCACTCGTTCTAGTTGGCACCGTGCCACTGACCATCCGCAGCTTGCTGCAGCGGCTCCGCACCGAGGACGATGAACTTCGAAGCAGGCGAGCACTTGCTGCTACACAGCTTGCCGCCTCATACATCCCGTCGGTTCCAGTATCGGACGTACTTTCTCAAGAGGAACGCTTCGAACGGTACAACGCCGTTTTGGAAGATCTTGTGCGAGCGCTCGGAGAGGAAGTTTTCGGTCCGCTGAAACCAAGAGTGATCTATTTCGAGTACGGCCTCGACGCACAAGGAACCGAGATGCTTACACCCCGGGCGCATTTTGGCTGCCAGTTAGACCCGCCGAAGACGCACAAAGGAGGACAAACGAGATTCACCGAAATGATGGTGCTCGTGAAATCGCCGAAAGAAACGGTTGCGATAAATAACCTCTCCGATCGGCTTTACCGCAGTTTTGTGTCGGCTTCGGTGTCCGGTGGCGATGGTAACGTTGCGTATGGATTACTCACCGTGGATACACGGACTGATGCAGAATTCACCTCGCAGGATGAAGAAAGCTTGCTGCTTGTCGCAAGCTTGCTAGCAGCGTTTCGCGGTGCCGCCGAGCGGCACTGACGCACGTATCAGAGGAGCTCAAAATGACAACCAACTACTTCCCCAAAGGATTGCGGCTAGAACAAGACGTGGTGGAGGCTCGGCGTGTGAACCGCCAGGCTAAGCGCCAGGCCAACGCCGAGTTTGCAAAACGGATTGCAGCAGCATCCGAGAAGCCTCTCACACAGCGCACTTTCAAGCTCGGGTGACCCGTCGCAGTGCCTAAAACCACCACCATCGACGGCCTCGAGGTCCACCGGCTCACCGTCCACGAAGACAACCGCGGCTGGTTCAAAGAGAACTGGTCCGGCCAAAAACTCACCCCGAAGCAGCACAACGTCAGCTTCAACGCCCGGCGGGGTGCGACCCGCGGCATGCACGCCGAGCCGTGGGACAAGTGGGTCTCCGTGGCCACCGGCCGCGTGTTCGGCGCGTGGGTGGACATGCGCGAAGGCTCCGCCACGTTTGGGGAGAAGTTCACCTGCGAGATCGGGCCGGACACCGCCGTATACGTCCCGCGCGGCGTGGCCAACGGCTTCCAGGCGCTCGAGGACAACACCACCTACATCTACCTGGTCAACCAGCGCTACTCCCCCGGCGGCGCGTTCTGCTCCTACAAGGAAATCGCCTGGCCGCTCGAGCCCACCGAGCTGTCCGCCAAGGACCTCGAGCACCCCATGCTTATCGACGCCACTCCGCTCCCCCCACGCCGCATCCTCGTCACCGGCGCCAACGGCCAGTTAGGGCGCGCGCTGCGCCAGATCTGGTCGGAAGAGCAGGCCCACTTCGTGGGCCACGACGAGTTCGATATAACGAACCCGCCCAGCATCGACTGGGCCGATTACTGGGCCATCGTGAACTGCGCCGCCTACAACGACGTCAACGGCGCGGAGGACGACCGGGCCGGGGCATGGGCGGTGAATGCGGCGGCGCCGGCGGAGCTTGCGTCGATAAGCAATGCACACGACCTGACGTTGGTCCATGTTTCCAGCGACTACATCTTCGACGGCAGCGTCGAGGTGCACGACGAGGCGGAGGTGCCGTCACCGCTGAGCGCGTACGGCGCGTCGAAGGCCGCGGGCGACACAGCGGCGCAGGTGGCGCGGAAGCATTACGTGGTGCGCACGAGCTGGGTGTTCGGCGACGGCCGCAACTTCATGTCCGTGATGGCCGACCTCGCGGACAAGGGCGTCGCGCCGAAGGTCGTGTGCGACCAGCGCGGGCGCCCCACCTGGGCCGAAGACCTGGCGAAAGGCATCGCGCACCTGCTCGACACGGGTGCGGAGTACGGCGTGTACAACATCACCTCCGACGGCGACACAGTCACGCGCGACGAGATCGCCATGGCCGTGTTTGTGGCCGTCGGCGGCGACCCCGCGGACGTCCACCCCGTGACCACCGAGCAGTACGGCGCCGAATTCGGCGTGGAAGCGCCGCGCCCGCGAGAATCCACCCTCGCGCTGGACAAGATCAAGGCCGCGGGTTTCGCGCCGACGAACTGGCGCGCCGCGCTGGCGCTCTACGTGGCCCTGCGGTAGCTAGACCGCCCCGAATTAAACCCGGACGGGACGCAGCTCACGGCTTAAACTTAGGGAGTCCCCAACACACTCCCAGGAGATTCCCATGAAGAAGTCGCGCTTCGTCGCTCTTGCGACCGCCTCTGCAGTCGCCCTGTCCCCCGTCGTTCCCGCCCAGGCCGCGCAGGTCGGTCCGCTGGAGCAAAACCGTTGCAAGGTGACTTTCACCGCGGCGGAGAAGGCCTATCTGGAAAATCTCGACAGGGAGATCAGTGCGAAAGTCGGTGAAACGTTCTACCGCGACTTCAACCTCGCCCTCGAGAATACGTTTCCGGGAATTCGCAGCGTAGGCGACGATTTCGTTGCCGCCTACCAACACCAATTGACTAACCACCGTGTCGAGAGCGCATTTGAGGACGCATTTGACGAGATCGATCTTCAGCCATACCTCAGCCGCTTGAGCTACGCCGGTCTGAATGACACCGGAGCAGAAACGTATTTGGATACTCGCGCTCGCGCCGAGTACTTCAACGACATGCGCGTAAGTCCGGATGAAGTTGTGCCGAGTAACTACTCGGACCACTACGTTGACGCAAAACTCAGCGAAGACTTCGAAGACGGAAACATCGGTGCCGTAATCCTGTTTATTTTCCTTGGACTCGGTGGCGTTATTCAAGATGAGAACCAAGGGGCGAAGTTCTACAACTCCTTTGATAAGACCCAGACCGGCCGTCACTTCACTGCACTGAATCCATACCTCCGCGCTGAGAATGCTGCGTCAAACGCCTGCCTTGGCGGCGGTAACAGCACTGTGAAGTACCCCACCGGTGCTGCTACGCCGAAGCCGACGCCTAAGCCGACACCGAGCAAGCCGAAGCAGGACTCCAAGTCGTCCGACCAGAACGCCGACAACAACGCCGGTCAGGCCAAGGACGAGAAGGGCTCCTCCACCGCCGGCATCGTCATCGGTGTCATCGCAGCTGTGCTCGCGGTCATCGGCATCGCAGCGATCGCAGCCCCGCAGCTGGGTATCCAGATCCCAGGCCTGGGTTAACCTTCCCGCAGCAACACCCGATGCCCAACTAGACTTCCCTGTCATGAAGGGCATCATCCTCGCTGGCGGCTCGGGCACGCGCCTGTACCCGATCACCCAGGGCATCTCAAAGCAGCTCATGCCCATCTACGACAAGCCGATGATCTACTACCCGCTGTCCACCCTGATCAGCGCGGGTATTCGCGAGATTTTGATCATCACCACGCCGGAGGATCGGCCGAGCTTCGGCCGATTGCTTGGCGACGGCTCACGTCTCGGCATCATGCTCCACTACGCCGAACAACCCCGCCCCGAGGGGCTGGCGCAGGCGTTTTTGATCGGCGAGGAGTTCATCGGCGACGACTCGGTGGCGCTCGTGCTCGGCGACAACATCTTCGACGGCAACGGCATCTCGGAGGCGCTCGGGCGGGTGCGCGACATCGACGGCGGGGCGATCTTCGCCTACGAGGTCTCGGACCCGCAGCGCTACGGCGTGGTCGAGTTCGACGCCGCCGGCACGGCGCTGTCCATCGAGGAAAAACCGGACGCGCCGAAGTCCAACTTCGCTGTGGTGGGGCTGTACTTCTACGACAACGACGTCGTAGAGATCGCCAAATCCATCGCACCGTCGGCGCGCGGGGAGCTGGAGATCACCTCCGTCAACGAGGCGTACCTGCGCCGCGGCGACCTGAAGGTACACCGCCTGCACCGCGGGGACGTGTGGCTGGACACCGGCACCATCGACTCCATGAGCGAGGCCAGCGCCTACGTCGAGGTGCTGCAGAAGCGCACCGGCACCGTCATCGGTTCGCCGGAGGTGGCGGCCTACCGCGAGGGCTTCATCGACGCCGCGCAGCTGGAGGCCCTAGGCGAGCAGGTGTTGAAATCCGGCTACGGCCGCTACCTCATCGACGCAGCAAGGGACTAAAACTATGGGAAGGAATGTGAGCGCAATGACCCCTGAAGAAATGCGCACCGCTGAGGATTTCGAGCGGGGCTGGTCGGACGAGCGCATTCGCAGCGCCGAAGTGTCCTGGGGCCCCGGCCTGGTGGACATGCTGCCGCCGGCGCTCGCCGAGCGGGTGCAGGCGCGGGCGCGCAAAGAAGGAACCAGCGACTTGTCGGTCATTGAAGCGGCGCTGTCGCAGTACCTCGACAACAGCGCCGCGTAGACAATGGCGAGGATTACGGCACTGGTGACCGTCTACCACGGCACCGACGCGCACGACCTTGAGCGCGCCCTCGACTCTCTGCGGGCGCAGACGCGGCCGGCGGATGAGCTGGTCATTGTGGCAGATGGGCCGGTGGGCGAGGGGGTGCGGGAGGTCGTCGAGAAGCAAGATGCCCGAGTGATTTGGCTGCCGGAGAATGTGGGCGCGGGCCCAGCGTCGCAAGCAGGGCTGGCGACGATCGATTCCGAATACACAGCGCGATTGGACTCCGACGACGCCGCGAAACCCGAGCGTTTCGCCCGGCAGCTGGAGTATATGGAGGCGCACCCGGAGGTGGCCGCGCTGGGCAGCGCCGTCGAAGAGTTCGCGCACACCCCGGGAGATACCGGCAAGGTGCGCGCGCTGCCGGAGAACCCGCACGCCTACGCGAAGATGAACTCGCCGGTGAACAACCCCTCGGTGATGCTGCGCACGCGAGCGGTCAAGGAGGTCGGCGGGTACAAGGACGTGCACTTCATGGAGGACTACGACCTCTACGCGCGCCTGATCGCCGGCGGCTGGCAGGTGCGCAACCTGCCCGAGTCGCTGACGGACTTCCAGGTCACCGACGCGCAGTTCGCCCGCCGCACCGGCCGCGAGATGCTCGCCGCGGAGGCAAAAATGCAGCGCAACCTGGTCTCCTACGGGCTGATTTCGCGCCCGCGGGCCGCGTTCAACCTGGCGGCGCGCACCGCGTACCGCGCGCTACCCACAGGTTTGCTCCGGCGCGTGTACGCCGCTTTGTTCCACCGCGGGAGGTAACCTAACTTCCGACATGAGCGGATTTTCAGACACTTGGCTGATCGTGCCTTGCTACAACGAGGGCACGGTCATCTTCGACGTGCTCACGCACGCGCGCGAGACGTTCCCCAACATCGTGGGCGTCAACGACGGCTCCGTCGACAACTCCGCGGAGCAGATTCGCGCCGCCGGCGCCCATTTGGTGGATCACCCGGTCAACCTGGGCCAGGGCGCGGCGATCCAGACCGGCGTGGAGTACGCCCGCAAACAGCCGGGCGCGCAGTACTTTGTCACCTTCGACGCGGACGGCCAGCACCAGGAAAAAGACGTCGTGCGCATGATTGAGCGGCTGCGCACTGAGCCGCTGGACATCATCGTCGGCACGCGTTTCGCCGGCCAGGACAATTCGCAGGTGCCGTGGATCAAACGCGCGGTGCTGAAGACGGTGGTGATGCTCTCGCCGCGCACGAAGAAGCTGGGGCTGACGGACGCGCACAACGGGCTGCGCGCGTTCAACCGAAAGGTGGCCGAGGAGATGAACATCCGCATGAACGGGATGTCGCACGCCTCGGAGATCGTCTCCATGATTGACAAGCACGGTTGGCGCGTGGACGAGGAACCGGTGGACATCCTTTACACGGAGTACTCGATGTCGAAGGGCCAGTCGCTGATCAACGGCGTGAACATTCTCGCCGACGGGCTCGTTGCAAGGAGGTTGCCATGATTCAGGCGTTGTTGCTGCTCGCGGTTGTCGCATTGGCCTGGTACTTCTTTGCTAATCGACGCAAAGCTAACGCCAAAGCCTGGGTAAAAATCGGCTTCGCCCTCATGATGGTGGCGGCCGTGTGGGCGATTGCCCGCCCCGACGATGTGACCGTCGTGGCGAACTGGCTGGGCGTGGCCCGCGGCACCGACCTGATGCTGTACGTGCTGGTGGTGGCGTTCTTCTTCGTCACCGTCTCCACGTGGACGCGTTTCCGCGAGCAGGAGTTGCGCTACGCCCGCCTGGCCCGCGCCGTCGCGCTGCAGAACGCGCAGGCGCCGGAGCAGGACGCGGACGCGGAGCGCTAGAAGCCGCGGCGGATCCACTCCTCCAGGTGCGGGGCTTCCGCGCCGATGGTGGTGTGGTCGCCGTGGCCGGTGCGCACCACCGTCTCCGCCGGCAGGTCCAAAACGGATTTCTGCAGGGAGCGGATGATGGTGTCGAACGAGGAGAACGACCGTCCGGTCGCGCCCGGCCCGCCCTGGAACAGGGTGTCGCCGGAGAACAGTTCGCCGGCCTCCTCGGCGTAGATCACCACAGAGCCCGGCGAGTGGCCCGGGGTGGACATGACGCGCAGGTCGGTGCCGGCGACGGTGAACGTGGCGCCGTCGAGAAGCTGGCGGTAGTGCGCGCCCGGGTTCTGGCGCTGCCACAAAAAGCCGTCGGTGGGGTGCAGGTACACCGGGGCGTCCACAAGCCGCGACAGCTCGGGCGCGGCGTCGATGTGGTCGGAGTGGCCGTGGGTGGCCAGGATGCCCTTCACGCGGCGATTGCCCACTGCCTCGGCGATGGCTTCGGCGTTGTGGGCGGCGTCGATGATGTAGACCTCGGAGTCGTCGCCGACGATCCAGACGTTGTTGTCCACCTCCCACTCGCCGCCGTCGAGCTTGAACAGGCCGGAGGTGACGACGTTGTCGATGCGCATTAGAACTCCACCACGCTTCGCAGCACGTCGCCGCGCTTCATCTTGGCGAAGGATTCCTCGATGTCGCCTACGCCGATGCGCTCGGAGACGAACTCGCCCAGCGGGAAGCGGCCCTGCTTGTACAGCTCCACGTACGTGGGGAAGTCGCGCTCCGGCAGGCAGTCGCCGTACCAGGCCGGCTTGATGGAGCCGCCGCGGGCGTACAGGTCGATCGCGGGGATGTCCACGTGGTCCGTCTGGTTGGGCACGCCGACCATGACCATGCGGCCGGCGAGATCGCGGGAGTAGAACGCCTGGCGCCAGGTGGGCTGGATACCCACCGCGTCGATGGCGACGTCGGCGCCGAAGCCGCCGGTGAGCTCGCGCACGGCCTCGATCACCTCGTCCTCGCTCATGTCCTTGGCGCAGATGGCGTGGGTGGCGCCGAACTTCTCGGTGGCAACGTCGCACTTTCGCTTATCGACGTCTACAGCCACCACCGTCGTCGCCCCCGCCAACGCCGCACCGGCCACAGCCGCAAGTCCCACACCGCCGAGGCCGAAGACGACCACGGACTCGCCGCGCTGCACGTCACCGGTGTTCACGGCGGCGCCGAGGCCGGCCATGATGCCGCAGCCGAGTAAGCCCGCCGCTGCCGGGTCGGCCTCCGGGTCGACCTTCGTGCACTGCTTTTCGTGCACGAGAGTCTTCTCTGCAAACGAGCCGATGCCGAGGGCGGGGGTGAGCGGAGTGCCGTCGTCAAGCGTCATGCTCTGCGAGGCGTTGTGGGTGTTGAAGCAGTTCTTCGTGTCGCCCTTGCGGCAGGCGCGGCACTCGCCGCACACCGCGCGCCAGTTCAGCACCACGAAGTCGCCTTCTTGGACGTGGGTGACGTCCTCGCCGATCGTTTCCACGACGCCGGCCGTCTCATGGCCGAGCAGGAACGGGAACGCGTCCTCGATGTCGCCGTCGCGGTAGGCCAGGTCCGTGTGGCACACGCCGGTGGCCTGGACCTTGACCACGACGTCGTTGGGGCCGGGTTCGGGGATCACAATGTCCACGACCTCGACCGGGGCGCCCTTTTCGCGGGCGATTACGCCTTGAACAGTCTGTGTCATGTCCCCCAACACTACGAGCGGGCGATGACGTTTGCCACGTGCTCGTGTCCGCGCTGGTTAACGTGGATGGGCAGGTTGCCCGGGCCACCGTAGAAGTCCACCAGGCCGGCCCACATGCGCGTGTTGTCGGGCGCGCACATGTTGTTGTTCCACGTGGAGGGTTTCAGGTCCAAAAACTCCACGCCGGCGGCGCGGGCGGTATCCACCTGCATCCACTGCGCGAGGTTCTCCCAGCGCTGCACGTCTTTAAAGCGGGTCCAATCGGAGACGTTCGGGGCGATGTGGAACAGGCACACGCGGTCGCCGGAGGTGATCTTCGGGTAGCCCACGATCTGGATGCGCGCGTTCGGCGCGGCGGCGCGGATGCGGTTGATCTGCGGGACCATGTAGCGGGTGAAGTCGCGGCGGATGTCGGCGTCCGGGCGCGAGGTGTTGTTGTACGTGTCGTTGAAGCCGACGGAGATGATCACGCGCGCGGTCGCCGGGGACAGCCCGCGGTCCGCGATCGCGCGGTCCACCTGCTGGAACAGGCCCGGGCCCTTCGAAATCGTGACCACGCCGGTGCAGGAGTAGTCGCGGGCGGCCAGGCCGAGCTTGGCGGCGGAACGCTTGCCCCAGTTCGTCGGCGAGGTCGGGCACCAGGTGCCGTTGTCGGAGCGCCCGCGCGGGTCGAGCCCCAGCTTGCCTGCGGCCCACTGGCCCATGTTCGGGTCGGAAATGACAGAGTCGCCGAAGATGACCATGTTGCGGTCCTGCGCTTGCGCCGCCGGGGCGAGCGGGGCGAGAAGCGTGGCCGCCGCAACGAAGGCGGCGGCGATGCGGCGGGAAAATGACACGGCGAAATCCTTTCACAGGGGGAACTTGCGTAACAGTAGGCTACATTATCCACATGCGACCCACCCACCGTCCGCTGTTCTTACTCAAGTCTTTCGCCCGCTTCGTGCCCGCCGTTACACGCGCTGGCTTCGTCAGCGCCGAAGGCGGCCCCCGCGCGGCCCTCGCGCTCGCACCCAACCTCGCGCGCTACTGGTTCACCACCGCCCGCGAGGTCGAACAAGGTGCCGCCGCCGCACCGGACCGCATCGCACTTATCGACGACACCGGTGTCCTCACCTACCGCCAACTCCGCGACGACTCACGCTCGCTGGCCAAATGGCTCCTCGCGCTGCAAGACGAACGCGGCCTGGACGAGCTTCGCATCGGCGTGATGGCACGCAACGGCCGCGGCATCATCCTGCCGCTGGCCGCCAAAGGCTACGCAGGTGCGCATATCTTCCTGCTCAACATCGGCTCCTCGCCGGAGCAGCTCGCCGGCATCTTCGCCGAAAACGACATCAACGTCCTATTCATCGACGACGAATTCGCCGACCGCCTCCCCGCCAACACTGACGGCATCACGATCGTCCGCGCCCACGAAGACGGCGGCGAGGGGCTTTCGGTTGGGCAGGTGGTCCGGATGGACGTCGATAGGCAACTGCCCCGCTGGCCGAAACACGGCAACCTCGTCCTGATGAGCTCCGGCACCACCGGCATCCCCAAAGGCATCGTGCGGCCCGAACCGCGCATGCCGTTCGTGGTCGCCGGCTACCTCGAAGCCATCCCGTGGCGCGCGGGCGACACCGTGCAACTGACCGCGTCGATCTTCCACACCTGGGGCTGGTCCGCGCTGCAGGTCGCGCTGGCGACGCGCTCGACCATCGTCACCCGCCGCATCTTCGACCCGGAGGCCTGCTTCCGCGACATCCAGCGCTACCGCTGCGACGGGCTGATCTCCTCGCCCATCTTCTTCAAACAGATGCTGGACCTTCAGGAACACTACGACACGTCCTCTCTGCGCTACCTCGCCTCCGCCGGCAACGCCGTCACCCCGTCGCTGCTGCGCCGCACCACCGAGCGCTTCGGCCCGATCCTGGCCAACATCTACGGCTCCACCGAACTCGCCCTCGCCGCGGCAGCCTCGCCCGAGCAGATGCAGGCCGACCCCACCACCGTGGGCAAAGTCCCGCCCGGCACGGTGCTCAAGCTTTACGACGACCAAGGGAAAGAAGTCCGGCCCGGCGAAACCGGACGCATCTTCCTGTACAACGAAACCGCGCTGCGCGGCTACACCAACCCCGCGACCGAGATGGTGGAGATCGACGGGTTGGTGGAGATGGGCGACCTGGGCTACCTCGACGACGACGGGTACCTGCACGTGCAGTCCCGCAACGACGACATGATCATCGTCGGCGGCGAAAACGTCCACCCGCAGTCCGTGGTGGAAGTGCTCGAGGACATGCCGGGTGTCGGCGAGGTGTACGCGCACGGCGTCGACGACGAGCAGATGTTCAAGCGCATCGCCGTGTGGGTGGTTCGCAGCGCCGACATCACCGCCGACGCGGTGCGCGACTGGGTGCGCGCCCACCTGGCCGACCACTCCATCCCCCGCGACGTGCACTTCGTCGACGAGCTGCCGCGCAACGCCGTCGGCAAGGTTGTGCCGCGGTTTTTGCCCGGTTTAGGGCAAAAAAAATTGAGCCACCTGCGAGAATCGAACTCGCGACCTTCTCATTACGAGTGAGATGCTCTACCGACTGAGCTAAGGTGGCCGGGCATACAAAGATGCACCATCGCGAAAGTGTAGTGCAGCCGGGGAAAACTAAGAAACCGGCAGCTCAGGACACTTTGCAGGCGAGCCGGATCCGGCCCAGCATGCCGTTAAACGCCACCGCCGGCTGCACCTGCTGCGCCAGCCGCTCGCGGCACTGCGCGATCGCCTCCTGGCATTCCACCAAGCCCTCGGGCGTGGTGCGCTCCGCGATCTCGCACGCCAGACCCTCGTAGTCCGGGTGGATCAGGTCCAGGACCGCGCCGGACTGGACGATCATGGCGTCGCGGTACACCCCCGCCAAATCCACCAGGACCAGGTCGAACATGTCGCGCTTGCGGCGGGTGCCGCGCTTCTTCTGCTCCTCTTCGAGCGCTTTTATCGACGACGCAACGCCCCCCAACGCCTTGCCCGCACCTTTGCCCTTCGCGCCCATGCCGAGCGCGTTTTCCAGCTTCGCGCGCTCGGCTTCGTCCTCGGCCTTGTGGGCCTCCACGGCCTCTTTCTCCGCCGCCGTGACCAGCGCGCCGACGGCCTGGAACGCCTGCGCGCCGTGGAACACCAGCTCCGCCAGGTTGATCGCCATGGAGCGGCGCTTTTGCACCTGGTCCGAGCGCACCAGCAGCCGCGCCCGGCCCACGTGCCGCATCGTCGCCGCCGCGGCAAGCCGCGCGTCGTGCTCGGTCGCGCCCTCCTCCTCGACCAGGATGCGCACAACCTCGTCCTCCGTTGGCGCCGGCACGTACAGGTGGCGGCAGCGCGACCGCAGCGTCTGCGAGAAGTCCTGCGGGTCCGCCGACGGGGCGCACATGATGATCACGGTGTGCTCCGGCGGCTCCTCCACGGTCTTCAGCAGCGCGTCGGCGGCGTCCGTGTTCAACCGGTCGGCGTTTTCGATGACGATGACGCGCCAGGCGGCGACCGTCGGCAGGCGGGCCGCTTGCGGCACGATCGTGCGGCGCACGTAATCCACCGGGATGTTCACCCGCTGCGGCACCACGTGCAGCAAATCCGTGTGCGAGCCCGCCAGCGCTAACCGGCACGCCTCGCAACGCCCGCACCCGATCTCCACCGGGTCCGTGCACATCAACGCTGCCGCGAACGCCAACGCGGCCTGCGAGCGGCCCGCCCCCGGAGGGCCGGTGAAAAGCCAGGCGTGGGTCATGGCGTAGCCGTCGCCAAGCCTTGCAGCCTTTGCTGCAGACATGATTGTCTCGCGCACCGCCGGAGTTCCGGCAAGCCGCTCACTGACGCTACGGGTAGTCACGGATGATCACAGTACCCGCGCGCTAAGGTGATACACCATGAAACGATTCTGGCGCGAGCTGCGGTGGCTCTGGGGCACGTCATGGCCCCTGTACGCCGCGACCGTGCTGGGAACCAACGTCATCGCCGCGATCGGCTGCATGCTGTTCGTGCGCTACCTCATCCCCATGCCGGAAGTGCGCGAACTCGGCCTCGGCGGACAACTCGGCGCCATCGGCGTGATCTACGCGGCCGTCGCCGTGGTGCTGGGTGTGGTGGTCACGCTGTACCTGTTCCGGCCCGTGCTGGAATGGCAGCGCCACCCCGACGGGCACGACCCGAACATGGTGCGCCACCTGGTCATGCGGCTGCCGGTGCTGCAAACCATCATTGTGGTGGCCGTGTGGGGTATCGGCACCGCGATCGTCACTGTGGGGGCTTGGCGTGTCGACGTCCGCCTGGCCACCGTCGTCCTCGCCACCGCCGCGCTGACCACCTTCGTCACCGCCGTGCTGACCTACCTGCAGGCCGAGCGCCTCGTGCGCCCCATCGCCGCGTCCGCGCTGGCGCGCCGCTTCGAGGACTCCACGCTGCAGCCGCCGATCAAGTGGCAGCTCTACCTGACGTGGTTCACCACCTCCGCCGTGCCGATGGTGGGCGTTTTGCTGCTGACGGTGGCGCAGCGCTACGGCTACTTCTCCGGCAACGTCGGCGAACTCACCTCCGCGATCGTCGCGCTGATCACCGCCGGCATGGTCACCGGTTTCGTGGGCACCGCGCTGGTGATCATGAGTGTGGCCGACCCGATCAAGGAGCTGCAGGGCGCGATCAACCGCGTGCGCCGCGGCGAGCAGAACACGCAGGTGGACATTTACGACGGCTCCGAGATCGGCGTGTTGCAGGCCGGGTTCAACGAGATGATGAAGGGGCTGCGCGACCGCCAGCGCGTGCGCGACATCTTCGGCCAGTACGTCGGCGCGGAGGTGGCGCAGAAGGCGCTGGAGGAGATCCCGGAGCTCGGCGGCGAGGAGCGCAAGGTGGCGGTGCTGTTCATCGACGTCGTCGGCTCCACCACCTACGCCGTGGACCACACACCGGAGGAGGTTGTCGCTGCGCTGAACGACTTCTTCGACGTCGTTGTCGAGGTGGTGCACCGCAACAAGGGCGTGATTAACAAGTTCCAGGGCGATGCGGCCTTGGCGGTGTTCGGGGCACCCGTTTCGCTTCACGACGCCGCTTCGCACGCCCTCCAAGCCGCCCGCGAACTCCAGCGGGATTTGGCCGGCCAAGAGCTTCGCGCCGGCATCGGTGTGGCGTCCGGGCATGTAGTGGCGGGCCACATCGGCGGCTCGGACCGCTTCGAGTACACCGTGATCGGCGACGCCGTCAACGCCGCGGCGCGCCTGACCGACATGGCGAAGGACACCCCGGGCCTGGTGCTGACCAACGCCGGAACCCTGCGCGCGGCGAACGAGGTGGAGCAGCAGCGCTGGACGCTGATGAAGTCCGTGGAGCTGCGCGGCCGCGGCAAGATGACGCAACTGGCACGCCCGGTGCGCTCCACCATGGCCGACCGCGCCTAGTTTCGGGCATGCCGATGTGCCCGCCCGGTGGGGCGGGTTTTCGGTGTGTGGTTAGTCGAAGAGCAGCTCCATGGCGCCTGGGGTGGTCATGGGGACGCGTGTGCCGTTGGGCGCGACCCAGTGGATGCGGGCGTTCGGGTTGTCGATGTAGCCGAACGGGCCGTTGCGGTTGTCGGCGTTGACCCCGTTGTGGAAGGGGCAGAGTTCGGCGAGGTTGTCCATGTTGGTCATTCCCCCGTAGCGCCACGCGTTGATGTGGTGGGTTTGGGTGGTCTCTGCGGAGTGTTTGCAGTCGGGAAACGCACATCGCGGGCAGAGTAGCTTCGACATGACCTTCTGCTTCGCGTTGGCGCAGCGCTGACCGTAGTAGAGGTTGACTGGTCCTTCCTGGGGGTGGAACGCGGCGACTTCGAGTATGTCGCCGAATTCGTGCTCCATGTACTCGGCCCCGGTCATGGTGGTGCCGTCGGTGCAGATCAGGGTGACTTCGTCTGCGTGGCCTGATTGGATGCGGGCCCAGTCGGCGATCGGCACCAGAATGATCGGCCGGAAGTTCGCCTTCGGCACGCCTTTGCCGTCGCGCAGGATGCTGATGAGTGTGTGGGCCATTTGGGCGGCGGCCGGGTCGTCTGCGTCGATGAGTTTGCGCAGCAGGTGCTCAAGATCGGCCAGGTCGCGCTCGTTGTAGGTGAGGATCATGGTGCGCATGCCCGCCTTGGAGCGGGAAAACCTGCACGAGGGTGGGGCTGGTTTGACGGGTTGTTTGATTAACCGTTTGATGCGCTTGGTTAAGGCCCTATATGAGCCGCGGTGGCGCACCAGGTCGAGGCGGATGCGCCAGCGCTCCGCAGCTCCCTCGACAGCGAGCAGTTTCTTCTCGATGTGCACGAGCTGGTCGATAGGTAAACCCTCGGCGGCGGCGAGGGCGTCACGTTGTTTGCGGGTGAACTGGGTCGGCCCGAAGTAGGTGTGGTGCACCCGCGCCAGGTCGCGCACCCGGCCGGTGGACAGGCCGGCGGCCATGGCTACGTCGCGGTCGAAGTCGGCGAGCACGGCCACGCCTGCGGAAACAAAGTCAGTGAAGTTCATGGCCCAGAAGCTATGGCGGCACCGCAACCCCGACAAGGCCCAAAAATAAATCTGTGGATAACCCCCGCCGATTGTTGACGCCGCAACACAGTTGTCCACAGGAACGCAAAACGCGGTGGCGCACGCACGCCACCGCGTCATACGCTGCGAAGTTTTAGCGCTTGCGGGCCTTCACGACGCGCTTGGTGGTCTGCTTCGGGCGAGCAACCTTCTTCGCAGCTTTTTTGGCGGCCTTCTTGCTGGCCTTTTTGGTGGCCTTCTTCTTCGTGGCCTTCTTGCCTCCGCCCTCAGCCTCGCGGGCGCGGCGGGCGGACAGCAGCTCGTTGGCGCGCTGGTCCGTCATGGTTTCCGGGGTGTCGCCGCGCTGCAGGGACGCGTTCGTCTCGCCGTCGGTGACGTACGGGCCGAAGCGGCCGTCCTTGATGGTCATGGGCTTGCCGGAGACGTCGTTGTCACCGAGCATCTTCAGCGGCGGCTTCGCGGCGGCGCGGCCGCGGCGCTTCGGCTCGGCGTAGATGCGGCGGGCCTCCTCCAGGGTGATGGAGAAGATCTGGTCCTCCGAAGCCAACGAGCGCGAATCGGAGCCCTTCTTCAGGTACGGGCCGTAGCGGCCGTTCTGGGCGGTGATCATCTCGCCGTCCGCCGGGTCCTCGCCGACTTCACGTGGCAGGGACAGCAGCTGCATCGCCTCGTCGAAGGTGACGCTCGACGGCTCCATTGAGGAGAACAGGGACGCGGTGGCGGGCTTGAGCTGCTCGTCGACAAGCTGCGCCATGCGCTTTTCCTTCTGCGCCGCCGCGGTCTTGGTCTCCCAGTTCTTCGCCCGCTTGCCTTCCTCGGCGCGCTGCTTATCCTCCTCGGCGCGCTCCGCGGCGATGACTTCCTCAGCGCGGGCTTCGGCGGTGGCGCGCTCGTCGTCACGCACGAGCTCCGTGACGTACGGGCCGAAACGGCCCTCCTTCGCCACCACCGTGCGGCCGTTGGCGGGGTTGACGCCGAGTTCGCGGCCGGACTGCGGGGTGGCGAAGAGCTTCTCCGCCATCTCCAGGGTGATCTCGTCCGGGGTGGCGGATTCGGGCAGGTTGGCGCGCTGGTACTCGGGCTCGCCGTCCTTCTCGCCGATCACGCGCTCGATGTAGGGCCCGTAGCGTCCGACGCGGACGATGACGGGGCGGCCTTCGGCATCGTCGAAAAGCTTCAACGAGTTCGCGGCGCGCGCGTCGATGGACTCGAGGTTGTCCTCGATCATGTGCTTCAGCCCGCCGCGGCGCGCGAGTGCCTGCGCCATGGATTCGCGCGCGTCGGCGTCGCCGAAGTAGAAGCCGGACAGCCACTTGGTGCGGTCCTGGTTGCCGTGGGCGATTTCGTCGAGCTCGTCTTCCATGGACGAGGTGAAGTCGTAGTCCACGAGCGCGTCGAAGTTGTTCTCCAAAAGGCCCACCACGGAGAACGCGACCCACGACGGCACCAGGGCGTTGCCGCGGGCGACGACGTAGCCGCGGTCCTGGATGGTCTTGATGATCGACGCGTAGGTGGACGGACGCCCGATGCCGAGGTCTTCCATCTTCTTCACCAGCGAGGCTTCGGTGTAGCGCGCCGGCGGGTTGGTGGAGTGGCCGTCTGCCGTGACCTTATTGGTGGCCAGCTCGTCGCCCTTGGTCAGCTGCGGCAGGCGGGTTTCGTTGGCTTGGCGGTCGGAGTATGCGCGCAGCCAGCCGGGGAAGGTGACGGTGCGGCCGGTGGCGGCGAACTCGCACACCTCGCCGGCGGCATCGCCTTGCAGGGTGACCTTCATCGAGGTGCCGCGAGCGTCTTGCATCTGGGAGGCGACGGTGCGCGCCCAGATCAACTCGTAGAGTTTGAACTCCTCGGCGTCCAGCGAGCCCGCCAGCTGCCCGGGGGTGGCGAAGCGTTCGCCTGCGGGGCGGATGGCTTCGTGGGCTTCCTGCGAGTTTTTCACCTTGCGGTCGTAGGTGCGCGGCGCGTCGGTGACGTAATTGGCGCCGTACAGCTCGCGGGCGGCGGAGCGTGCGGCGTCGAGGCCCTGCTTGGACAGCGAGGTGGAGTCTGTACGCATGTAGGTGATGTGGCCGTTTTCGTACAAACGTTGCGCGATGCGCATGGTGCGCGCGGAGGTGAAGTGCAGCTTGCGCCCGGCTTCCTGCTGCAGCGTGGAGGTCATGAACGGCGCGTAGGGTTTGCGCGAGTACGGCTTCTCTTCCACTGCGGTGACGTGCATGGGAGCGGTGCCCAGCGCGTCGGCAAGCGAGTGCGCCTTTTGCTTATCGACGACCACCGCCTCGCCCTTCAGCCGCCCCCGGTCATCGAAATCGCGGCCCTGGGCGATGCGCTTGCCGTCGAGCGCGACGAGCTTCGCGTCGAACGTCTCGTCCTTGTGCAGCTCCGCCACCAGATCCCAATATTCGGCAGAGATGAAGGCCATGCGTTCGCGCTCGCGCTCGACGATGACGCGGGTGGCCACGGACTGGACGCGGCCGGCGGACAGGCGCGGCATGACCTTCTTCCACAACACCGGCGAGACTTCGTAGCCGTAGAGGCGGTCGAGGATGCGGCGTGTCTCCTGGGCGTCGACGAGCGCCATGTCCAGCTCGCGGGTGTTTTCGGCGGCGTCGCGGATGGCGGATTCGGTGATCTCGTTGAACACCATGCGCTCCACCGGCACTTTCGGCTTCAGCGTTTCCAGAAGGTGCCAGGCAATCGCTTCGCCTTCGCGGTCCGGGTCAGTCGCGAGCAGGAGCTTGTCGGCCTGCTTGAGCTTGGATTTGAGGTCGGTGACCTTCTTTTTCTTGTCCGCGTCGACGACGTAGATCGGCGTGAAGCCGTCCTCGGGGTTGACGCCGAGTTTGGCCCACGGTTCCTTCTTGTACTTGGCGGGGATGTCGGCGGCTCGGCCGGGCAGGTCGCGGATGTGGCCGACGGAGGCTTCCACAATAAAGTCGTCGCCCAGATACTTCTGGATCTTCTTCGCCTTCGTCGCGGACTCCACAATGACTAGGGTCTTGCCGCCTTCAGCCACGTTGACTGACACCTCGCTTTGCACAGAGTTATTGCCTAACAGACAACTAGCACACGATTGTGCACCCGGGTAATAGGACTACACTGCTCGGGTGCCCCGGAGCCGTGAACCCCGGGGGCGGAAAGGATGCGTCTTCGTGGTCGATTCCCTCATCGATTTCCTGCACACGCTCATGGCGATGCCGGTGTTTTACCCGCTGGTGACTGTTCTTATTGTCGCGGATGCGCTGGCGCCCGTGGTGCCGTCGGAGACGGTGCTGAACTTGGCGGGCGCGTTTTCGGCATCGCGCGGGGTGCCGAGTGTGTGGGGCGTGATCGTTGCGGCGTCCATCGGCGGGATCATCGGCGACAACATCTGCTTCGCGCTCGGCGGCAAGCTCATTCACCGGGTGGAGGCCTTGGACCCGGAGTCGAAGGCGGGCCAGGCGATCCGCTGGGTGCGCCGGAACATGAACCGCGGCGCCGGCGCAACGATTATCGTCGCGCGTTTCATCCCCTGGGCGCGCTGGGTGGCCACGATTGTGCTGGCGTCGGTGCGCTACAACTGGTTCAAGTTCGTCTTCTTCGACACCGTCGGCGTGATCTTGTGGGCGTTCTTGAGCGTCGGCGTCGGTTACTTGGGCGGGCGCATCCTGCAGGACTACCCGCTGCTGGCGATGCTGTTGGGCGTGGTGCTCGGCTCGTCTGTCGGCTACCTCATTCAAAAGGGCCAGAACAAGTTCGCCGAGTGGCGTGATGTGCGCCAGGGCGTGAGCAACGTATAAAAAACGGGGCTCCGAGCGGAAGCCCCGTCGATAAGCAAAGTGTGCTTAGAGCGCGCGCACCTGCTGCGCCTGCGGGCCCTTGGCGCCCTCGCCGACCTCGAATTCGACCTGCTGGTTTTCTTCCAGGGTGCGGAAGCCGGAGCCCTGGATTTCGGAGTAGTGAACGAAGACGTCGGAGGAGCCGTCGTCCGGGGCGATGAAGCCGAAGCCCTTTTCGGCGTTGAACCACTTCACGGTACCGGTTGCCATGGTGAAACCTTTCAAAAATTTGCGTAGAGATGTCGTCCACCAGGGCCTAACGGGTCCTGGTGCCCGCGTGCACAATCCTCGCGAGCACCGCTTCGGGCGCACACAAAATCTGTGACCGCCACCCAGTGTGCCATGAAGTGCGAGCCTTAGCACTGGGAACTGGCATACTTCCCTGTGATTATGGTTTCCCCGTTCGGTACCGAGCTGCTCGGCGCGCTGAAACGCCGCCACCCCGCGGCGACGATTACGCATGTCGAGCATGTCCCCGCACGTCAGGCCCGCTATAGCGAGTGGCCTGGGTGGGTGGAGCCGCGGTTGAAGCAATTGCTTATCGACGAAGGCCTCGCTTCCCCCTACCTCCACCAAGCCCTGTGCGCAGAGCACGCGTGGCGCGGCGAGGACGTGGTGGTGGCGACGGGGACGTCCTCCGGCAAGTCGTTGGGCTACCAGCTGCCGGTGCTGACCGCGCTGGCGCAGGATCCGACGGCGTGCGCGGTGTATCTGACGCCGACGAAAGCGCTGGGCTCGGACCAGCTGCAGGCCACGCTGCGGATGGTTAAGGGCGCGGGCTTGGAGGGCATCCACCCGGCGCCTTACGACGGGGACACGCCGACAGAGTCGCGCGCGGGCATTCGGGAGCACACGCGCTACGTGTTCACCAACCCGGACATGCTGCACGCCTCTGTGTTGGGCTCGCACGCGCGGTGGGCGCGGGTCTTGCGGCACTTGAAGTACGTGGTGGTGGACGAGTGCCACACCTACCGGGGCGTGTTCGGCGCGAACGTGGCTTTAGTGCTGCGGCGGCTGCTGCGCATCGCCGCCGCGTACGGGTCTTCCCCGACGCTGATCTACGCGTCGGCCACCGCGGCGGACCCGGCGGGGCAGGCCCGCCGGCTGAGCGGGCGCGAGGCTGTGGCCGTGACCGAGGACGCCGCCCCTTCCGGCGAGCGCACCATCGTGCTGTGGGAGCCCGGCTTCATCGAGGGCGCCGAGGGCGAGGGCGGCGCGCCGGTGCGCTACCCCGCCACCGCGGAGGCCGCTTCAGTGTCCGCGGAGCTGTTGCTGCAGGGCGCGCGGACGCTGACGTTCGTGCGGTCCCGGCGCGCCGCGGAGACGGTGGCGATGCGCACCCAGGAGCACCTGTCGACGGCGGGCCGCGCGGATATGGCCGAGCGCGTCGCGCCGTACCGGGCGGGGTATTTGGCGGAGGACCGCCGCGAGCTGGAGCGCCGCCTGGACAACGGTGAGCTGCTGGGGGTGGCGTCCACGAACGCGCTGGAGCTGGGCATCGACGTCGGCGGACTGGACGCGGTGGTGATGGCGGGGTTTCCGGGCACGGTGGCGTCGTTTCGCCAGCAGGCGGGGCGCGCGGGCCGTCGCGGGCAGAGCTCGGTGGCGGTGCTGGTGGCGCGCGACGAGCCGATGGACACCTACCTGGTCCACCACCCGGAAGCGCTTCTGGGTACACCGGTGGAGAATTCGGTGTTCGACCCGACTAACCCGTTCATTTTGCGCGGGCACGTGTACTGCGCCGCGGTGGAACGGCCGTTGAGCGAGGCGGACGTCGAGGCCTTCGGCGCGCGCGACGTGGTGGACGACCTGACCGCCGCGGGCCTTCTGCGCCGCCGGCCGGCCGGGTGGTTCGCGGTGCCGCAGTTAGACGGCGAGATCACGCCGGAGTCGGCGCACGCCTCGGTGTCGCTGCGCGGCGGTGTGGGCGAGCAGGTGATGATCGTGGACGTCACCGACGGTCGGCTGCTCGGCACCGTGGACGCGGCGCGCGCGATGAGCCAGGTGCACGACGGGGCGGTCTACATCCACCAAGGCGAGTACTTCGTGGTCCAGGCGCTGGATCTGGACGACTACGTCGCGTTGGTGGCGCCGGAGCGGCCCGATTACTCGACGCAGGCGCGCTCGACGACGGACATCACGATCCTGGGCGAGGCCCACCAGCTGGTCAACCCCTCGCCGGGGCTGTGGGTGGCCAGCGTGGACGTGGAGGTCATCGACCGCGTCACCGGGTATGTGGTGCGGCTTTCCGACGGCACCGTCAGCGAACACATCCCCCTCGACCTGCCCGAGCAGCGACTGGTCACCCGCGCGGTGGCGTACACGATCGACCCGCTGGTGCTGGACGAGCTGGGGATCACCGCCGGCGAGATCCCCGGTGCCCTGCACGCCGCCGAGCACGCCGCGATCGGGCTGCTGCCGCTTCTGGCCACGTGCGACCGCTGGGACATCGGCGGGGTGTCCACCGCACTGCACCCGGACACGATGCTGCCGACGGTGTTCGTCTACGACGGCCACCCGGGCGGCGCGGGCTTCGCCGACGAGGGCTTCGCCCGCTTCCACGAGTGGATCGAGGCGACCTGGGAGACCGTGCATTCCTGCGGCTGCGAGGACGGCTGCCCGTCGTGCGTGCAGTCGCCGAAGTGCGGCAACGGCAACCAACCGCTGGACAAGCGCGCCGCGCTGAAGCTGCTCGGCGCGCTAGTGACCATGACGGCTAGTGAAGCACCGTGTTAGGGCTAGCGCTTAGGGCCCGGCGCGGGCGGCGGCCTCCGCCCGGCGGCGGGTGGCTGCCACCACGACGTCGCCCGCTGTGATCTCGCAGGAGACCACGCGCGCGCCGTTGAGCTCCGCGGTGCGGTCCGCTGTGGCACAGGCGTCGGCGCCCTGGTACATCGCGGTCGCGCCGGCCACGGCGGCTAGGTCCGCGGCGACCCGGGCCCGGTGCGTGTCGGAGGTGTGCACCCCGAGCGCCACCACCGCCAGTGCCAGCGAAACTACTGACGTGATGATGCCGGTGGCGGTGATGGTGGCGGAGCCTTCGTCGGAAAGCAGACGCATCAGAACTCCACGGGGAACACGGCTGTTGCGCGCATGGTGCCGATCGGCGCCGGGACCGAGGCGGCCGCGGTGGCCAGGCCCGCGTTTTCGGTGACGGAGACCTCGCCGCGGGGCGCGGCGTACTCCACCCCCAACGCGTGGGCGCGGGCGGCGGCACCCGCGATGTCCACGGCCGTGATGTAGGCGGCGACGGTGGCGATCCCGCCCACGATCGCGGCTGTGACCACCACGAGGGCCGACAGCGACAGCGCGGTTTCGATGGTGCTCATCAGCCCGGCGTGTTGCTCAGCGCGTCGGTGATGACGCTTTCGATGGCGTTGGTGACGGCGTCGCCGTTGACCACGAGGTAGAGCACACCGGCAAGCGCCGCGGCCGCCAGACTTCCAAAGGCGTATTCGATGGTGGACATCCCCTGGTCAGAGCGCATTTTCTGGGCCCTGGAGGCAGCGTACAGGTAGGTAGCAGTGAGTGCGGAATTGAGGTAGCGCATGGGAAAAACTCCTTCTAGTTGATCAGTGAGGTGCCGAGGCTGATCACCGCGGGCGCGAGCCCGAGGACGAAAAACGCCGGCAGGAAAAACGCGGTGAGCGGGATGGCGATGAGCACGCCCGCGCGTTCCGCTTTGGCTTTGGCCCGGTCCCCCGCGCCCGCGCGCAGCTGGGCGGCGATGCGCCCGCAGCCCGCGGCCAGCGAGGTTCCGGAGGTGGCGGATAGGGCAACAAGCCCGGCGAGATCCTCGCCGCCCGGCAGGTGGCGGATCTCGGCCCAGGCGCGCTGGGGTTCGACCCCCAGCGCCGTCAGCGAGGCCACGGTGTGCCACGGGCTGCGTGTCCCGTGGGTGTCGGCGACCGCAGCCGCCGCGGTGGCGGCGGGCAGGCCCGCTGAGACGCATGCAGCGAACAGTTCGATGTCGCTGGCGCAGCGCTCCGGGTCGGCCTTCTCGGGGCCGTCGCGGGGCGCCTTCGGGGTGGCTGCGGTGACGCGGCCGCCCGGGCCAGCCGGAGCGACAAACAGCGCCGCGGCGACGAGGAGTGCTGGAACAAGGCCGATCATGCGCTGGCCCCCTCGATGATGCGGCGCGAGACCGCGACACCCGCACACACCAACGCGGTGCCCACCACCAAAAGCGCCCCGCCGAGCCCGCCGCCGGTGAGAAACGCCAGCGGGTTCGCGCCCATCGCGGTGCCCATGAGCACACCCGCTACCGGCAGCAGCGCGAGGACTGCGGCGGTGGTTTGCGGGCCGGCCAAGGCGGCGCGGGTGGCGTCGCGGTGTCGGTTGGTGTGGTCGATGTCGTCGCGGAGTGCGGCGACCAGCTTCGCCAGCGGCACCCCGCGCGAGGCCGACAGCGCCCAGAGCGTGCCGAGGCGTTCAAGCTCCGGCACGTGTGTCTCCAGCGGCGCGCCGGAGCGGGCGAGCTGCGTCAGGCGGGCGGCTTCCGTGTGCAGCGGGGCTGGCGCCTGCTCGGCGGCACGCGCCAGCGCGTCCGGCATGGCGGCGCCTGCCTGCAGGTTGGTGGACACTGCCCCGAGGTACGTCGCGGCCGCCGCGCTGCGCCGCCGGGCGGCCCTGTCGTCGCGGCGGGCGCGCAGCACGTGCACCAGCGTCGCGCCGGCCATGGCCGCGGCGACCACGAGGCTGACGCGGCCGAACACCACCGCGCCGATGCCCGCAACCGCCACGGTGGCCGGGATAAGCCTGGGCGCGGGGCTTAGGGTGCGCTCGACCACCCGGTACGCGGGCGACGGCGCGGCGACGGCGACAGCGCAGGCGAGCAGAATCACGGTGATCATCGGGCGAGCTCCTCGTAGCCGTCCAGCTCGCCGCGCTCGGCGTCCCAGACCACTCTCGCGCGCACCGGCTCGCCCTCGAGCACGCCGATCTGCTGCAGGTAGCGGGTGCCGTCGGTGCGTCGTTTGACCACCAGCACCACGTCGATGGCAGCGGCGAGCTGGGCGTGCAGCCCGGCGCGGTCCATCCCGCCGAGTGCGGCGAGCGCCTCGAAGCGGGCGGGCACCTCCTCGATGGAGTTGGCGTGCAGGGTGCCGGCGCCGCCGTCGTGGCCGGTGTTGAGCGCGGCGAGCAGGTCGACCACTTCCCCGCCGCGGATCTCGCCGACGACGATGCGGTCCGGGCGCATGCGCAGCGATTGGCGCACCAGGTCCGCGATGGTGATCGCGCCGGCACCCTCGGCGTTGGCGCCGCGGCTGGTCAGGTTCACCACGTGCGGGTGGTCCGGGGTCAGCTCGAGGGTGTCCTCGATGGCCACGATGCGCTCGGCCGGGTCCACCTCCGCGAGCAGCGCGGACAGCAACGTGGTCTTGCCGGAGCCGGTGCCTCCGACGACCACAAACGCCTTTCGCTTGGCGACGATCCCCCGCACCAGCGCCGCCCTCTCCTCGTCAAGCGCGCCGCGCGCCACAAGATCGTCGAGCGTGGCCGAGGCGGTGCGCAGCACGCGCAGGGAGATGCAGGTGCCTGCCTGGGCGGTCGGGGCGAGTACGGCGTGGAAGCGCAGTAGGGTGCCGTCGTCGCGGGTGACGTGTCCGTCGCAGAACGGCTGCGCGTCGTCCAACCTGCGCCCGCAGCTGACGGCCAGGCGGGTGGCGAGCCGCCTCACGGAAGCTTCCGAATCGAACGTCAGCTCCGAGCGCTCCAACCCCTGGCCGGTGTCCACGTACACCTCGTCCGGGGCGTTGACGCAGATGTCGGTCACGGCCGGGTCCGCCAGGATTGCCTCCAACGGCCCGGCGCCCGTGGTGTCGTCGCGAAGCTTGCGCATGATGTCTAGCACCCCGATGTCGCTGATCACCACCGCTTCCTCGCGGATGATCGCGGCGACGCGCGCCGGGTCGGGCTGGGCTGGCTCGTCGGCCAGGCGGCGCTTCACGCGGGCGAGCACGTCGTCCATTTAGGCCACCTCCCCCAGCACAGCCTCGGCGGCGCGGTTCAGTGTGCGCGGCAGCTTCGCCGGCAGGCCGGCCTGGTCCAGCTGCTTGGTCAGCCCCCGGACCTGCTGCACCTGCACGATCACGGGCGCTTTCGCGGTGTCCTCCACCTGCGCGGGCTCCAGCGACGCCCACTCGCTTTGCCGCAGCACCAGCGCGCTGGCCACCCCGGCGGCGTTGCACTCGGCGACGATCCGGGCGGCGGCAGCGGCGGCGCGAAGCTCCGGACGCAGCACCACCACGGCGAGGTCGCACCGGTCCGGCAGCAGCGCAAGCGGGGCGTCCACCACCGTCAGCCCCTCCGTGCCGGCGGCGTGCACCACCGCGTTGAGCTCCTCCAACGTCAGCCGGAACGGGTCCGCCACGGATGTGCGCGGGAACGTCAGCAGCGCGGTGCCGTCCTCGCCGGTGGGCAGCGCGCCGCGCAACTCCGCGCGCGAGACCGCCCCGCCGGCGGCGAAGTCGATTTCGCCCCAGCGCGCGCCGGGCGTGGCCTCCAGGCCCAGCAGCAGGTCCAGGCCGCCGGAGAGCTGGTGGGCGTCCACCAGCGTGGCGTTACCCGCCGCCCGGCACAGCGCTGCGGAAAGCACCGACGCGCCCGCCCCGCCGCACGCGCCGAGCACGGCGACGACCTTCCCGCTCGCCGCTGCCACGTCCGGGGCCAGCGCGAGCGCGCCGATGCTGCGCAGCACGTCCGCGGCCTGCGCGGGCAGGGCGAAGACGTCCTCGCGCGTCGCGGCCGGGGCGGTGTCCGCTACCACGGTGAACACGTTCGGTCCCCGTGGTTGGGTGCTGAGCGAGGGGGCCCGGAGGTCGTCGATAAGCAAGGCATGCGCCTTGGGTACGTGGCGGGCGAGCTGGGTGTCGTCGGCGGCGTCGACGACCTTGCGGCCTGTGGCGGCGGCGATGTGGATGGCTTCGGAGTGCAGCGCCGGGTCCGCGACCGCGACGACGATGGGGCCTGTGTTCGTGTGTGTCATGGCGGTAGCGTGCAACTGCGACAACCCAGAAACAATGGGCAAAATTTTTTCTGTGGATAACCCGCCCCACTTGCGGACGCTTCAACAATTTCCCTGTGGATAAGTCGCACCACACGTCACATTGGTTTCTCAGGTATTAGCTACGCAGCCGTAGGGATTGGGGTCTACACTGCAGGAGTATGTCTGCTAGCAAGCCGGTGGCGGCCTTCTTCGACCTGGACAAGACGATCATTGCGACGTCGTCCGCGTTCGCCTTCGGCAAAGAATTCCTAAACAACGGGATGATCACCCGCCAGGAAGCCTGGGAGCTCTACCTCACCAAAGCCCAGTACATGCTGGTTGGGCAGTCCAGCGAGAAGATGGACTCCACCCGAGACGCGCTGGCGCAGATGGTCGCCGGCTGGGATGTGGAGGACATCCAGCGCATCACCCGCGACACCCTGCGCGAGGTGGTCGCCCCCGCCATTTACGCCGAGGCGCGCGAGCTTATCGACGACCACGTCGCCGCCGGCCACCACGTCATCATCATCTCCGCCTCCGCGAAAATCCTGGTGGAGCCGATCGCCGAGGAACTCGGGGTGGACACCGTAGTCGCCACCGAGATGGCCGTGGAAAACGGCAAGCTCACCGGCGAAATCACCCGCTACCTCAAAGGCGACGCGAAGGCCGAGGCGGTGCGACAGTTCGCCGCCGAGCACGACTTCGACCTGGACCACAGCTACGCCTACTCCGACTCGGCCACCGACATCCCCATGCTGGAGCTGGTGGGCAACCCGGTGGCCGTGAACCCGGACCGGGCGCTGAAGAAGCACGCGCTGGCCAACGGCTGGCAGGCCCGCACCTTCAAAAACCCGGAGCCGCTGTTCCAGATGCCTAACGCGCGCGAAGTGGGCATCGGCGCGGGCGTGATCGCTGGCGTGACCGCCCTGGCAGTCGCCGGTGTCCTCATCGCCCGCGCCATGGGCGGCGGCAAGGACGACAAGCGCTCGGCGTAAAACCGCGTGACTTTTCTACCCCGATTCGGGCAAATACCTCCATACATCGCTAACATCGTGTGAAGAATTTCCAGGCACCTTCCCGGGTGCCGTATAAAAGCCACCCAGGAAGGTGAACTACAAGTGAGCAACGAAGGCCTCTACACCAGCGGCTCCACCGCCGTGAACGCCAAGGTGGACTCCATCCCGCTGCGCGACACCTACGCCACCCAGCCGGGCAACGACTCCATCGGCACCCTGATCTCCAACGCGTCCCAGCAGGTCTCCACCCTGGTCCGCGGCGAGATCGAGCTGGCCAAGGCCGAGGTCGTCGGCGAGGTGAAGAAGGGCGCCATGGGCGGCGGCCTGTTCGCCGTGGCCGGCGTGATCGCGCTGTACTCCTCCTTCTTCCTCTTCTTCGCCATCGCGGAGATGCTCGCGTCCTGGATGCACCGCGGCTGGGCGTTCCTGATTGTCTTCCTGGTCATGCTGGCGCTGGCTGGCCTGCTCGCCTTCATCGGCTTCAAGAAGATCAAGAAGATCAAGGCGCCGGAGAAGACCATCGAGTCCGTCAACGAGCTGAAGAACCTCAAGCCGGGCCAGGCGCAGAAGAACCTGGCCAAGGACGAGGCTGGCCTCTACACCTCCTCCGGCACGGGCTCCTCGCTGCCGCGCACCGGCTCCACCGCCGTTAACCGCTAACGCACGCTTGCGTATCCGCGGGGCGCGTTAAGCTCCGCACATCCCCTACGCGCTGCTGCACCTGGTGTGCAGTCAGCGCGTATCCCGTTTCTGAGGTGTCCAGGGACGCCCCGAAGATCATTCCCGCGACTTCGCCTCCCGGGGTGAGCAGCGGCCCGCCGGAGTTGCCCTGGCGGATGTTGCCGCGGATGGTGTACGCCTCGCGCTCCACGCGCCCGGTGGTGTAGATGTCCGGGCCCGCGATTTCCAGCTTGCCGCGGATGCGCACCGGCGCCGCCTCGAACGGGCCGGACTTGGGGTAGCCCATCACCACGGCGCTGTCGCTGACCGCCAGCTCGTCTTCGGCCCAGCGCAGCTCCGGCAGCCCCAGTTCATCGGCGCGCAGCACCGCGATGTCGGTGTCCGGGTCGAACAGCACCACCTGCGCGGGTTTGACCCCCACCACGGTGTCCAGGGCCACCCGCTCGGTGCCGGCCACCACGTGCGCGTTGGTGAGCACGTAGCCGTCCTCGATGACAAAGCCGGTGCCCATGAGGCGCCGCCGGCAGGTTTCCGCGTCGCCCATCACGTGCACCACGCTGGGGCGCAGCTTCTCTACGACCTCCGGCTCCACCGCCGACCCATCCGGCGCCGCTACCTGCGCCCCGCCCGGCGAGAAGGGGGAAACCAACGGCGGCAGCCCGGATTCGTCGAGAAGCGCGGCGAACCTCACCGGCAGTTTGGAGGCCGCCTCGGGGGCGGCGGCGTCGATGGCGCCGAAGACGCGGGAGGAGCGGATGCCGTCGCCGATCTCGCCCGGCACCGAGGCCGCCAGCGGGATGGAGATGAACCACAGCACCGCGGCCACCGCCACCGACTGGAACGTCGCGCCGAGCACGGAATCCAGCACGCGGCGGCCCCGGGAGCGCACGCGCCCGCGCAGGTTCCCGCCGACGGTGACGCCGACCAGGTTGCCCAGCCCCACAAACAGCACGACCAGGGCGATGAGCAGCACGATGCGCACCGTCTGCGATTCCGCCAGGTCCAGCGCGAACGGCGCCAACGCAAGCCCGATGACCAGGCCCGCCACCACGCCGACGGCGGACAGCACCGCCGAGAGCGCCCCCTGGCGCCAGCCGCTAATGAAGGCGGCGACGACGGCGAGCGCGAGCAGGACGTCGATAACCAGGTGCATTCCGGTGATGTTACCGCTCACGGTTGGCAGAACGCGCCAGCGCAGCCCGCAAGTCGCCGGGCTTTTCGTCCCAGGGCCGCACCCAGCCGCCCAGCTTCAGCACCACGGCGAGCAGCACCCCGGTAAAGCCCCACACCAGAAACTCGCCTGCCCAAAACGCCGGCCCCGACCATTCCTTGATGCCCAGCATCGCCCGGTTTCGCGGATCCACCAGCTCGCGCACCGGCACGAAAAACACCGCGTCCGTCTCCTCCTTGCTGGCCGGGTAGACCTCCCCCGGCTCCGGGGTGAACGCCACCACGGGGCGCACGCGCCGGTTGCTTCCGCCGGTGGTCGCCGCGGCCAGCATGGCCAGCGGGATCACCCGGTCCGGGTCCAGGCCGGTTTCCTCCCACGCCTCGCGCAGCGCGGCGTTCACCGGGCCGCCGTCATCGGGGTCAATGTGGCCGCCGGGAAAGGCCATCTGCCCGGAGTGGCTGCGCATGCGCGGGGTGCGGTGGGTAATCAGCACCCGTGCGTCTTCTGGCAGCTCGGTGGCGCGCGGGTCGCCGGCGAACAGGATTAGCACCGCGGCTTGATCCGCGCCGTCTTGTTGCAGCACGCGGGGCGACAGGAGCCTGCGTGGGATCTCTGCCCCGCCATCCGCGATGGCCTCTAGCAGGGGTTTGAGCCACAGCGGCGCACGGTCCGGGCGCAGCGGGGCATCCATCTACAACGCCCCCTCGACAGCTGCGGCGAGCTCTTCAGCCGAGGTGAATTCCCTGGCAAACACCGCCACCTGATCGCCGCCGCGCAGCACCACCGTCACCGGCACCACCGGCGGCAGCCCCTGCTCGGCGGCGAAGGCGCCCGAGTCGTCCTGGTAGCTGGGCAGGCCCACCCCGATATCCTCCAGCAGTGCCGCGCCATTGCCCGCGTTTTGGTCCGCGTGCACGCCCACCACCGTGTATTCCGGGTGCGTGCGCGCGAACTCCTCCACTGCCGGCAGCTCCGCGCGGCACGGCTGGCACCACCAGGCCCACACGTTGACCACGGTGATCTCCTTGGCCTCGCCGGCCACGTCCCCGCCCAGGCACGGCAGGTCCAGCCCAGCCGGGCAGTCCGGCCGTTGAGGCACCTGCTTCTCGACGGCCACAGGGTCCCCCGTTGGTTGATCGTCGACAAGCAAACTGCGCGCGCCCGCCACCACGAGCAGGGTCACCGCGACGATGACCGCAACACTCACCCAGATCGCGCGCTTCATGCAAGCCCCAGGATGTGGTCGCGCTCCGGGCCCGTGACCAGGTCCGAGGCCGCCTCCGGATCGGTGGGGCCGGCGCCGAAGCTCGGGCAGTCGAACGCGATCGGGCACACGCCGCACGCCGGTTTGCGGGCGTGGCAGATACGGCGGCCGTGGAAGATGATGCGGTGGGAGAACATGGTCCACTCGCGGCGCTCGATGAGCCCGGCGATGGCGTGCTCGATCTTCACCGGATCCGTTTCCTCGGTGAGCATGAGGCGCTTGACCAGCCGCTGAAAGTGCGTGTCCACCGTCAGCCCCGGCATGCCGAACGCGTTGCCGCGCACCACGTGCGCCGTCTTGCGGCCCACGCCCGGAAGCGTCACCAGATCCTCGAGTTTGGTGGGCACTTCCCCGCCGAAATCCGCCACCAGCTTCTGGCCTAAACCGATGAGGTTTTTCGCCTTCGAGCGGTAGAAACCGGTGGAACGGATAAGCTCCTCCACCTCGGTTTGATCGGCTTCCGCGTACGCGTGGGCGGTGGGGTACTTGGCAAACAACGCCGGGGTGACCATGTTGACGCGCACGTCCGTGGTCTGCGCCGAAAGCACCGTCGCCACTAGCAGCTCCAGCGGGTTGGAAAAGTCCAGCTCAGCGTGCGCGTCCGGGAACGTCTCCGCCAGCGTGCGGTTGATCCGGCGGGCCCTCCTCGTGCGGCCGATGTCCGTCTCCGCCCCCTTCGCCGCCGGATGGGATCCGGGGCGGCGGTGTTTTTTCGGCGTGGTGGAGGACATGACCGACATGCTAGTTATGCGTGGCGTAAAATGACACCTATGAATGTGATTCTCGTGCTGCTGATCCCGGTAGTGCTCGGAGCGTTCCCGCTGGCGATGGAGCGGCTCGAGGCGCGCGTGGTGGATTAACACCAACTTGGCCAACCACCTGACCAAGACCGCGCATGGGTGGTAAAGTGCAAAACGCACTGTGACGGCTGCCAAAAAGTTACGCGAAAGTGACTGCAACCACTGCCCCCTGGCCGTCCCAACCGAGGAGGATTCATGGAAGGCGTACAGGACACACTCGCCCGCGCCGGCATTTTCCAGGGCGTGGACCCGGAAGCAGTAGCCGCGCTAATCAACGAGATGGACACGGTGACCTTCCCCAAAGGCACCACCATCTTCGACGAAGGCGAACCCGGCGACCGCCTCTACATCATCGTCGACGGCAAAATTAAGCTCGCCCGCCACGCCCCGGACGGCCGCGAGAACCTGCTGTCCGTGATGGGCCCGTCGGACATGTTCGGCGAGCTGTCTATCTTCGACCCGGGTCCACGCACCTCCTCCGCAGTGTGCGTCACCGAAGTCACCTGCGCCACCATGGACTCCACCATGCTGCGCACCTGGATCGACACCCACCCGGAGATCTCCCAGCAGCTCCTCCGCGTACTGGCCCGCCGCCTGCGCCGCACAAACGCGTCGCTTGCGGACCTCATCTTCACCGACGTGCCCGGCCGCGTGGCCAAGACGCTGCTGCAGCTGGCCAACCGCTTCGGCACCCACGAAGGCGGCGCCCTGCGCGTCAACCACGACCTGACGCAGGAAGAGATCGCCCAGCTCGTCGGCGCCTCCCGCGAGACGGTGAACAAGGCGCTGGCCACCTTCGCCCACCGCGGCTGGATCCGCCTCGAGGGCAAGAGCGTGCTCATCGTCGACACCGAGCACCTCGCCCGCCGCGCCCGCTAGCGCGCCCCCGTTTGCACAAATCGACAACGCTCCGGCATTTCCCCAGGTGGGAGAAGCCGGAGCGTTGGCGTTTTGTCGATTCGTACAAAACCCCTAGGGCGCGGCCTTCAGGTAGCGCAGGGCCACGCGGGTGGACTGCTCGGCGGCGCCGCGCAGCACCGGGTCCACATCGTCGTAGATCGCGTCGACCAGGGTGTTGATGTCGGCGTTCTCGCCGTGAGTCTTCAGCGCCTCGCGGATCTGCTCCAGGCGCTGGTTGCGGCGGTCGATGTACTTGCGGGCATAGGCCGACAGGTCCGCGCCCTCTGGGCCGTGGCCCGGCAGCAGCGGGATGTCCTTGCCCTGCTCCTCCAGAAGCTCCAGGGAATCCAGGTACTTGCCCAGGTCACCGTCGGTCTCGGAGATCATGGTGGTGTGTCGGCCGGCAATGGTGTCGCCGGTGATGATGCCCTCCAGCTCGGTGGTCTCCGGGTCGCCCGGGTAGACAAAGAAGCACACGGAATCGCTGGTGTGGCCGGGGGTGGCCACGACCTTCAGGCGTGGGGTGATGCCGTCGACGGCGACCACTTCGCCGTCGACAAGCGGGTCCGCCCCCGAGCTGTACTGCGGATCCAGCGAGCGAACAGGAGCACCGGTGAGCTGGCGGAAACGCTCCGCGCCGTCAGCGTGGTCGTGGTGGCGGTGCGTGAGCAAAATGAGCGCCACCTCCCCCGCCTTGGAGCGGAGGACGTTGAGGTGGCCCTCATCCTCCGGGCCCGGATCAACGACAATGCTCCGCTGATCCCCCTCACCCCTGATCACCCAGGAGTTGGTCCCCTCGAGCGCCGCGTAGCTGGGGTTCGGCGCCAGGACCACCGCGGCGTTGGCGGTCACAGGGCGCAGTTGGCTGTAAGCGGGATGTTGCATATGCCCCAGCGTACCCGCTTAACAGCCGTGTATTGGAGTTCTAGCTCTTCAGCTCGACGACGAGTTCGACCTCGACCGGCGTGTCCATCGGCAGCGACGCCACGCCCACTGCAGAGCGGGCGTGCGCGCCGGCCTCGCCGAAGACCTCCTGCATGAGCTCGGAGGCGCCGTTGATCACGGCGGGCTGGCCGGTAAACGCCGGGTCGGAGGCGACGAAGCCGACGATCTTGAGCACGCGGGCGACGTTGTCGATGCCGACCAAGTCATCCACCGCGGCGATCGCGTTGAGCGCGGCCTGGCGAGCGTAGCCGTAAGCGGCCTCCTCGGTAACCTCCGCGCCGACTTTGCCGGTGGCGGGCAGTTTGCCGTCGATAAACGGCAGCTGGCCGGACGTCCACACCTGGTTTCCGGCCTCGACGGCGGGCACGTAGGCAGCAACGGGTGCAGCGACGGCGGGCAGCTCGATACCGAGCTCCTTGAGACGATCAGTCCACATCTATTCGACCTCCCGCTTCATGTAAGCGACAACGTTGTCCTGGGTCGGGCCCGGTACAACGGAGACGAGCTCCCAGCCGTCCTCGCCCCAGGTGTCCAGAATCTGCTTGGTGGCGTGCGTGAGCAACGGAACCGTTGCGTACTCCCATTTCGTCATGGCGCCCAAGACTACCTACAGGCCGACAACTTCGCCGCCGGCAGAGAGGTACTCCGCCCAGTCCGTCACGTGCGGGTTCTTGCGCAGCACCGCGCGGCGCTGACGCTCCGTGAGCCCGCCCCAGACGCCGAACTCGACCTTGTTGTCCAGTGCGTCGGCGCGGCACTCGGTGAGCACCGGGCACGCGCGGCAGATCGCGGCGGCCTTGCGCTGCTCCGCACCCCGGACGAACAGGGCGTCCGGATCCTTGCCGCGGCACTGCGCGTGGGTGACCCAATCCCCTCGGTCAAAAACGAGATGTCCGGATGCGTCGCACTTGCGGGACGTGGTCCGTTGTGCGTTTCGCTGCGCGGTGTTACCCAAAGCCGTGGTCATAGCCGTGCTCCTCTACTCGTTCACCTGCGCCGTCTCCCCGGCGCAGTTTTATACATCCGACCGTATATCTGCGGTCCTATGTAAATGTAATCACACAAAAAAGAATTCTGTCGAATGGGTCACATTTTTGGGGGGTCTTTTATATTCCCGCGCGCGGGCCGAGTCATTTAAGGTAATGGCGTGTCCGCACTGAAATCCCTAGGAAGCCTGCTTGCCGCGCTCGTCGCGACGGCGCTGGCCATTGCCCTGTGCCTCGCCCCTCTCGCAGGCCTCGGCGGCGCCGCCGTCGCCCGCACCGACGAGACGATGCAGTCGAACCTCTCCGACCTCACTCACGGCGAAGTCCCCGGCGTCACCACAATTAACGACGCCAACGGCACCCCCATGGCCTGGATCTTCAAACAGCGCCGCTACGAGGTGGCCAGCGACGGGATCTCCCAGCACGTCAAGGACGCCCTGGTGGCCACGGAGGACCGCCGCTTCTACCAGCACGAGGGCGTGGACATGCAGGGCTTCGCCCGCGCGATGGTGACCAACGTGCTCGCCGGCGGGGTGGAGCAGGGCGCGTCCACGATCAACCAGCAGTACGTGAAGAACTACCTCTGGCTCATCGACGCGGAGAACGAGGACGAGGCCAACGCCGCCACCGAACAGTCCATCCCGCGCAAGCTGCGCGAGATGCGCATGGCCTCCGACCTAGACAAGACGCTGGAGAAAGACGAGGTGCTGACCAGGTACCTCAACCTCGTCTCCTTTGGCAACCACGCCTTCGGCATTGAGGCGGCGGCGCTGACCTACTTCGACGTCCCCGCCCGCGAGCTCGACCCGGCGCAAGCGGCGCTACTGGTGGGCATCCTGCAGTCCGTGGAAGCGCTCAACCCGTACACCAACCCGGAAGGCGCCACCCAGCGCCGCAACGTGGTTCTGAATAACATGGCAGCCCAGGGCTACCTGGACCAGGCGGAAGCGGACCGCCTGGCCGGCACCCCGCTGGGCCTCCTGGAGCAGCCGAAGACGCTGCCGCAGGGCTGCATCGCCGCCGGCGACAAGGGCTTCATGTGCGACTACGCCCTCCGCTACCTCGAGGACAAGGGGCTGGACACGGAGACCATCCTCAACGGCTCCTACACCATCACCACCACTCTGGACCCGGCGGTGCAGGAGGCGGCCAACAACGCGGTGCGCAACAACGTCAGCCCGTACACCCCGGGTGTGGCCGAGGTGATGGACATCGTCCGCCCCGGCGCGGATTCCCGCGACGTGTTGGCCATGGCGTCCTCGCGTTTCTACGGCCTGGACCTGGACCAGAGCCAGACCATCCTGCCGCAGCCGGCCTCCCTGGTTGGCGCCGGTGCGGGTTCGGTGTTCAAGATCTTCACCGCCGCCGCGGCGCTGGAGCAGGGCTACGGCTTGAACACGATGCTGGAGACGCCGGCGCGCTCGGTACTCTACGGCATGGGCGACGGCGGCGCGGCCAACTGCCCGCCGGGCGCGTACTGCGTCGAAAACGCCGGCACCTACGCCCCGCGCATGACGCTGCAGGACGCGCTGGCGCAGTCGCCGAACACCACCTTCGTGGAGTTGATCCAGAAAACCGGCGTGGCACCCGTCGTCGATTTGGCGGTGCGCCTGGGGCTGCGCTCGTACGCGGACGAGAACTCGTTCGGCGACGGCCGCTCCGTCGCCCAGGCGGCGAAGGAAGAGAACATGGGCGCGTTCACCCTGGGCCCCCTCGCCGTGAACGCGCTGGAGCTGTCCAACGTGGGTGCCACCTTGGCCTCTGGCGGGCGCTGGTGCGAGCCGAACCCGATCAAGGAAGTGCTGGACGAAAACGGCAAGCAGGTCTTCATCGACCGCCCCGCCTGCGAGCAGGCGGTCGAACCGGACATCGCCGGCGCGCTGTCCCAGGGCATGTCAAAGGACATTGTCGACGGCACCGCGTCCGCTTCCGCCCGCAACAACGGCTGGTCCGCCCCGACGGCCGCGAAGACGGGCACGACGGAGTCCCACCACTCCACCGCGTTTTTGGGCTTCACCCAGACCATGGCGGCCGCGCCGTACATCTACAACGACGGCACCCAGTCCACCCCGCTGTGCACCCAGCCGGTGCGCCAGTGCCAGTACGGCACACTGTTCGGCGGCAACGAAGCAGCCGACACCTGGTTCCAGGCGGCGGCCGGGGTGCCGGGTGCGGCCGCGGGCGGGCTGCCGCCTGCGAGCCCGGTGCACATGCGTGGAACGAAGCGCGGGGCGCTGGACGCGGTGGTCGGCCAGTACTCCTCCGCCGCGAAGTCTCAGCTTGAGGCGCAGGGCTACGCGGTCACACTGAACACGGTCAACGGCGCCGGCGCGCCGGCCGGCACGGTGGTCTCCGCGGTCCAGGACGGCCCGAACTCGACGGTGACGCTCAACGTCTCCGACGGCACCGGCGCCGCCAGCGCCAGCCCCTCCGCGCCCCCGAGCTCAGCGGCGGCCCCCTCGCCGTCCGCGCCGCCACAACCAAGCCCCGCTCCCCCGCCGGGCATCGAGGGCCTCGAGCAATCGCTCAACGACGCCCGCGACGCCATCGCCGACGTCTTCGGCGGCGGGGCCGGAAATGGCAACTAGCTCAGGCGCGCCTTGACGGCCTCGGAGAGGCGTTTGCCGTCGGCGCGGCCCTCGGCCTTCGCCGTGGCGGCCTTCATGACCTGCCCCATCTGGGCCATGGACTCGGCGCCGGTCTCGGCGATAGCTTCGTCGATAAGCTTGGCAAGCTCGTCGTCATCCAGCTGCTTCGGCTGGTACACCTCGAGGATCGAGGCCTCGGTGAGCTCGGCCTCGGCGAGGTCGTCGCGGCCGTTGGTTTTGTAGATGTCCGCGGACTCGCGGCGCTTCTTGATCTCGCGGGCGATGATCTTCTGAATCTCCGCGTCGTCCACCTCGTGCTTGGATCCTTCGGTCTCGGCGGTCTGGATCGCGGCCAGCAGCATGCGGATCGTGCCGGTGCGCTCCTTTTCCTTCGCCTTCATGGCTTCCTTGAGGTCTGCGCGGATCTGGTCTTTCAGTGCACTCATGCTTGCGAGATTACAGTGGTGCGGGTGAAGAAGTTGACGGGAATCGGAGCACTTTGCCTATCGACGGGCGCCGCCACGCTGACGTGGGGGTACACCCAACGCAACAATTTCCAGCTGCGCGAGTACACCCTGCCCCTGCTCGAGCCGGGGGTGTTGAAAGGTCGCGACGAGTTTAGGGTGCTGCACGTGTCCGACCTGCACATGATCCCGGGACAGAAACAGAAGGTGGAATTCGTCTCCAGCCTGGACGCGCTCGAGCCCGACCTGGTGGTCAACACCGGCGACAACTTGTCGGATGTCGGCGGGGTGCCGTGGGTGCTGGACGCGCTGGGCCCGCTGTTAAACCGCCCGGGCGCATTCGTGTTCGGCACCAACGACTACTGGGCGCCGCGGCCGGTGAACCCCCTGAAGTACCTGACCGGGGCGAAGCGCGAGCCGTCGTATGAGGACCTGCCGTGGGAGGGGATGCGCGCCGCGTTTGTGGAGCGCGGCTGGCAAGACGCCACCCACGCCCGTCTGGAGTTCAAGGCCTCCGGCGTGCGCCTGGCGCTGGCGGGCGTGGACGACCCGCACCACGAGCTGGACCGGTATGCCGAAATCGCCGGGGCGCCGAATGAGGACGCCGATCTGTCTATCGGCCTGCTGCACGCGCCGTACCGCCGGGTGCTGGACGCGTTCGAGGCCGACGGCTACCAGCTCGCGCTGGCCGGCCACACCCACGGCGGGCAGATCTGCCTGCCCGGCGAGCGCGCCATTGTGACAAACGCGGACATCGACCGCGAGCGCGCCTCCGGGCTGCACAAGTACGGCAAGATGTGGATGGAAGTCTCCAACGGCCTGGGCCAATCCAAGTACGCGCCGGTGCGCCTGTTCTGCCCGCCGTCCGCGAGCCTGATCCGGGTGGTGGAGCGCGGAGAATAGGCCTTGCCACCTGGCGTTTTGGCGTGACGCCGGGCCGGGGGTAATGTGTTTCCAGTACCGCGGGCGAGAGCCTGAAGATACAACCGGGATATGGCGCAGCTTGGTAGCGCGCTTCGTTCGGGACGAAGAGGTCGCAGGTTCAAATCCTGTTATCCCGACCACGTACAACCCGCCTTTCGAGGCGGGTTTTCGCATTTGCCGCGCCCTTGCTCCGAGAATCCTGACAGATCACGGCAGCCGTTTGCTCCGACCTGGGGCGATGGGATCCGCCTGACAGATTCAGCCGCGAAGAGTCGGGGTCCCTGCCCCTTAACGCTCTCGCAACATGGCCCCCATCACGCTGGTGCACGTACCGCTTCGAGTACACACCTACCCCTCAAGGAGGCCTACATGAAACGCATCATCACCAGCGCCGCCGCCTGCGCGATCGCTCTCGGCACCGTCGCCGCCCCGGCCCACGCCGCCACCGTCGGCGAGAAGGACGCGGACGGCAACTGCGCCGTCACCCTCACTGACATGGAGAAGGAGTTCATCATGGACACCTTCGACGAGTCCAAGCAGATCGGCGAGCACGAGCGCGCCCGCGATGTCGTCGCCGCTGTGGAGACGGTCTACCCGGGCGTCATGGCCGCCAACGAGTCCGACCTCAAGGGCGAGGCGCCGGACTACTCCACGATCCTGCCGGCTGACCTGGTCAAGCCCTACACCGAGGCGCTGCGGACCCTCGACGAGACCGAGCCGACCACCGCCACCACCCTCGAGGACGTGGACACCGACGCGTGGACAGTCGGTCCGTCCACCGCGCCGATGGCCGAGGCCCCGTTCACCGCGGGCACCGAGCTCTACGAGGCATGGTCCGCCACCCCCAGCGGCATGCTCTCCATGAACCAGCAGCTTATCGACGTAGCTAACGCCTCAGCCGCCACCTCCTGCGCCAAGGGCGACGCGAAGGAAATGGACTACCCCACCGGCCCCATCGCCCTGGATAAGACTAAGCCGGGCAAGGACAAGCCGGGCAAGGAAGGCATGGACAAGGACAAGCCGGGCGACATGGGTTCGTCCGACAAGGACAAGGACGGCAAGGACTCCCCGAACGTCGCCGCCATCGTCGGCGGCGTGATCGCTGCCCTGCTGGCGCTGGCAGGCATCGCGGCAGCGCTGCCGATGCTGGGCATTCATGTGCCTGGCATGAACATGCCGCGCATGTAGCCCCGCCTAGACACGCAACCAGACCTCAAGCAGGCGGCCACCACAAAACCCCAGGTCGTGAGTCCCACTGAGGTCTGGTTTCCCGCTGAGGTCTGGCTACGCCCTCGTAACCAGACCTCGAGCGGACGGCACCGAGCAAAGAAGAACGGCCCGGAGACGCGAAACGCCCCGCCCTCGGTGCTGAACCGGGGACGGGACGTGACGGGCTAGAAATATTTAACGCTTCGCGATCGGGCCAAGAACCTCATCGACCGGGAACGGGAAGAGCAGCGCCAGCAGCGAGAGCAGGCCCACGATGCCGGAGATTGCCAGAACGGCGATCAGGCCGACGTTGGAGAGCGAGGAGCCCTCGGAGTTCTGGGAAGGCTGCTCGGCCGGGGCTGTCTCAACCGGCTTCATCTTGTTCTCGAAGGTGAGGCCGTGGTTGATGCTCTCGATGCCGAGGGCGTTGTTGACCAGGAAGAACAGGTCGGTCTGGTCGATCTGGCCGGTGACGTTGGCGGCACCCGGGCCGGACGCTGCCACGCGCAGCTGCGCACCGGTGTGCTGCTGGCCGCCGAGTGCTTCTTCGTCCTCGTTGGTCTTCGAGGTGGCGAAGTTCACGGCCATGGTGGAGCCTTCGACGGTGGTCAGCTGGGTGACGCGGCCGGCGGTGTTGGCATTGTCGTAGGTGATCTGCGCGGTGTGGGCGTGGTCGGCGGTGGCGACGATGAGGGTCTCCTCGCCAGTCTCCTCGACCCACTTCTGCACGGCCTGGACGGCCTCGTCGAGCTGACCGACCTCACCGATCAGGCCGCAGGCGTCCGCCTGGTGGTCGGCCTTGTCCGGGGACGCGGACTCGACCTGGAGCAGGAATCCGTTGTCGTTCTGCAGCAGCTCGAGCGCCTTGGAGGTCATCGCGCCCAGGCGCGGGGTCTCCTCGGTGAACTCCGGGTTCGCCACACAGGTCGCCGGCTGCAGGTCGCCGCCGTCAGTCGTCGGGATGGACTGGTTGAGCACGCGCGGCATGTTGCCCTCGGAGAACAGGCCCAGCACCGGCTTGTCGGAGTTGGCCTCGGCGATGGCGTCAAGCTCGGACGCGTTGGTCACCACCTGGTAGCCGTTGTCCTTCGCGTTGTCCAACACCGACTTGCCGGCGGTCCAGGTATTGCCGCTGGCGTTCCACTTGCCGCCCTGAACGACCTCGGTGTCGAAGTACTTGCTGCCGCCGCCGAGGGTGACGTCGGCGCGCAGGTCCACGATCTGCTCCGAGATGGAGCCCAAGCCGCCGTTTTCACGCAGCTGCTCGCCCTTGGCCACCTTCTTGTCGCCGGACGGTGCGTAGTAGGAGCGGTCGAGCGCGTGCGCGGCGAAGGCAGCCGGGGTAGCGTCCTGGATCTCGGCGGTGGAGACGTTGCCGATCTTCATCCCGCGGGCCTTGGCCAGCTCACCCATGGTGGCGACCGGCTTACCGGCGTTGTCCACACCGATGGCGCCGTTGTAGGTCTTCACGCCGGAGTTCCACGCGGTGCCGGTGGCGGCGGAGTCTGCCACGTAGTTGGGCAGGCCGGTTTCCTTATCCAGGGAGAAAGTGGTCAGGTACCCGGTGTAGTCCAGGTTGTCCAGGCCCTCGAAGCGGCCGGCGGAGCCCTTCAGGTAGTTGCGGGCTGCGGTGATCTCGGAGTCGCCGGTGCCGTCGCCGATCAGGACCACGACGTTCTTCGCCTTGGCGTTGTCGATGCCCTGGCCCTCGGTGCCAAACTGGGCGCAGTCGCCCACCTTCGGAGCTTCGCCGGCGGCGACGAGGTAGCACAGCTCGTCGCCCGACTTGGCCTTCGACCGGTTGGCCAGGGATACGACCTTGTTGTCCTTATTGATCTTCCACGGCTTCTGGCCGCCGTCGGTGCCGCCGTTGAGGCCGAGCGCGTTGGCCATGACGTAGAACGCGTCGGTCTGGTCGATCTGGCCGTTGACGTTCTCGGAGCCCGGGCCGTAGCCGGCGATGCGTACCTGGGTGCCAGTGTGCATCATGGAGAAGTTCGGGGTGTCGAACGGGTCGCCGTTTGCCTTCTTGTCAAAGACCGGGTTGCCCTCCTCATCCAGCCACGGCTGGGTGCCGAAACCGACGGACATGACCGCACCGCCGTCCTTCGGGGACTGCAGGCGGGTCACGGCGGACACAGACGGGCGGCCGTCCGGAATGATCTCGGCGGTGTGCGCGTGGTCGGCGGTGACCACGATCAGGGTGTCCTTGTCCTTCTTGGCAAAGTCCAGGGCTTCCTTGATCACTTCGTCGATCTGATCGGTCTCGCCGATCATTCCGCAGGCGTCGGCCGCGTGGTCCGCCTTGTCGATGGATGCGGATTCGACCTGCAGGAAGAAGCCCTTGTCCGCCGACGGGTCGTCGAGAAGCTCGATGGCCTTCTTCGTCATTTCAGCTGCGGACGGCTCGTCGCCGCGATCCGCTTCCTTGCAGACCTCGGGCTCGGTGGTGCCATCGGACTTCACCGGCACGGTCTGCTCAAACTTGCGGGTCATGTTTTTGTCGTGGAACAGACCGAGCACCGGCTGGTCCTGGTTTGCGACGGTGATGCCCTCGAGGCCCTGCTTGTCGTCGACAACCTGGTAGCCCTTGGCAATCGCATTCTCACGGACCGACTTGCCGGCCTCCCAGTCGGCGCCGCCGTCGTTCTTTTCGGTCAGGAACGGGTTGCGGTTCTCGCCGCCCTCAAGCACCTCAGCGTCGAAGTACTTGCGGCCGCCGCCCAGGGTGACGTCGGCGCGGGTATCGATGATCTGCTCGGAGATGGAGCCGAGACCGCCGTTTTCACGAGCTTCAGCACCCTTGACCGGCTTCGCCTCGCCGGACGGTGCGTAGTAGCCGCGCTTGGAAATGTGCGAGTGCATCGCGCCCGGAGTCGCATCCTGGATCTCCGCGGTGGAGACGTTGCCGGTGCGCATGCCGGCGTTCTTGGCCATCTCCAAGAGGTTCTCGTGCGGCTTGCCCGTAATGTCCACGGACAGCGCGCCGTTGTAGGTCTTTCCGCCCGTGGACCAGCCGGTCGCGGACGCGGCGGAGTCGGTCACGTACTGGCGCTTGCCGTCCTTGCCCACGGCGAAGGTGGTGTACGCGCCGGACGCGGTGAGCTCGTCGAGGCCCTCGAAGCGGCCGTTCGCGCCCTTGAGGTAGTTGCGCGCCGCGGTGATCTCCTGGTGGCCCATGCCGTCGCCCAGGATGAAGATGACGTTACGGGCCTGAGCGTCGGAGTTGCCCTGGCCACCCTTGCCAAACTGGGTGCAGTCGCCCGGCAGCGGCGCGACGACGTTGCCTTCGGAATCAATGGTGATGCAGGTGTCCTTGCCGTTGAACGCCTGCTCCGCGGACTGAGCGAGAGAAACCGGCAGGTTCGCCAGTGCCAGCGCGGAGACGCTGACGACAGCTGCCACTGCCTTGGAGGAGAAACGCATAAGACTTCCTTGAGGTAAGAGGGATGGTTTTTGTAACCACGGCGCAATCTACTCTCAGGTTGCGTACAGGAGGCTACATTCAGGTTAATTTCAGGTTACGTCCGCATCATCGCAGCTCCCGGGCCCTATATGTGCTGTAGGTAAGTGAAATCGGTGTTCAATTAGCGGCGCTTTTTCATCACGAGGGGTTTAACTACTCCCCCAGCAACCGGACCTTCAATGCAAAAAACGGCCCCCGGATCGCTCCGGGAGCCGTCTTTTTTCGCGCGGGCTAGCGCGGGTGTCACCACGTCCCAATAGAGAGGTGACAGATAACATCACATTTTAGGGATCGGAGAAACTGCTGTCTACCTAAGCGTTTGCTTAACGACGACCCCGTGCCCCAACCAGGCCCGCCACCGCAAGCAGGGCGGACAGCAGCACCGCCGAGACGATGCCGCGGTAGTCGCCGCCGTTGCCGCCCGCCGAAACAGCGGTGGACACCCAGTGCATCGGCGCTGCTTGCGACAACGCCACCCACACAGAGTCGACCTGCGCGGTGGTCGCGGTGCGCCACACCCAGCCGACGAGCCCGGTCTGCACAAGCGCAAGCACGCCGGCTGAGCCAAGACCAACCCCAGCGCCGAACGCTCGACTTAACACGGAAGCCAGGCCCGCGCTGGCGAGCGTGCCCAGCAGCAGGCCTATAAACGCCACCCCGTATTCCTGCACACCAAACCCGGATCCGATCACCCCGGCCAAGATGGTGCCCGCGGCGGCCAAAACCACGGAACCGGCGCTCAGGATCCACCAGCGCCCGCGGGATGCGAACCACGCCGCCGCCAGTGCGGTGCCGCCGAGTACGGCCATCGCCGCGAGCAGCATCGCCGCCACCGGCGCAAGGGTCGGGCCGACCGGCTCAGCCCCGGCAGCACCCGGCGCGACTGCCGGCACCGGCAGGGCCGCGCGCACCGCGCCAACCTTGTCGGCGTTCATGCCCGCCATCTGGTTGATCTTTTCCACGCCGGCGACCAACTCGTCGATGCCGCCGGTGGCCTGCCCGGTCTGCGTCTGCAGCTCACGCAGGCCCGCGGCCAGCTCGGCGGAGCCGTTCGTGGCTGTATATATACCGTCGTGGTAGCCGTAGCCCGGTACGGCGAGTTGGTTGGCCAGGTCGCGGGAGCCGTCGCGAAGCTGGTTCATCTTCGCCACCACGTCCGGCGGCAGCTGGGCGGTCTCTGCCTGGGCCCGCAGGTCCTTCAGCGACTCGCGCGCCTTGACCGCCTCCGGGTCCTTTGCGCCCTTGAGTTCCTCCAGGGAACGGTCGATCGCGCCGACCACCTGGCCGCGCACCGCCTCAAACCCGGACACCTGGCCGACTACCTCGCCGATGGAATCTGCCAACTGCGTCGCCCCGGCACCGAGCTGGCCGGTGCCGGCCTGGAGTTCGACCATGCCGTCGGCGAGTTGCTGGGATCCGGACTGGGCGGCGGCGAGGGCGTCGATAAGCTGCTGAGTTTGCCCCTGCGCCTCGCCGATGCCCGCGGCGAGCTGGCCCGCGCCCTCCTTGAGTACCTTCGCCTGCTGCCCGGCCTCACCGGCCGCGCGGCGCGCATCCCCCAAGTTGTCGGGGCCGACCTGCGGGGCGCCCGAAACCTCAGCATCGCGCCCCGCGTTCGCCCATGTGTCGGCCGGATTCATGGGCAAAAACACCCCGACAACCAGCGCCAGAAGCGCACACACCAACCGCCACGCGTTGCCCGATTTCATGGCATTGTTCTTAGCACTCGCGCCCGACTTGCTGCGGGAGGCGCACCGCCAGCCCATCGCCCGAACTGCGCACCGTTAGAACCGTGTCGGCAGCCTTGATACTGTCGTAAGGGTTCTTGCCAAAACCATGGAATGAAATGGGTTCACCATGACACTTCCCCTTGTCATCGGGCTCGTCGCAGCGACGGTGGTGCTCTCACCGATCCTCGTGCGAGTCATGGACAAGAAGGCCGGGTACCCGCTCGCGGCGATCCTCTTCGCCGCCGCGGCCGTGCTCGGCTCCAAGTTCACAGAAGTCTCCCGCGGAACGGACCTCGAATGGTCCAAGGAGTGGGCGCACGACGTGATGGGCACGGGCACCTCCGTGGACTTCGCGCTGCGCGCAGACGGGCTGGGCATCTTCTTCGCGCTGCTGGCGCTGGTCATCGGCGGCGTGGTCTTTTTGTACTCCGCCGCGTACCTGCCCGAGCGCGACGGCAACACCAGCTTCTACACCATCATGACGGCGTTTACCCTGTCGGTGCTGCTGCTTGTGCTTGCGGACGATGCCGTGCTGCTGTTCATCGCCTGGGAGCTCGTCTCCATCGCGTCGTTCCTGCTCATCGCACGCTCCGGCTCCTCCGGTGAGGCCGGGTCCTACCGCACCCTGATCCTCACCTTCTTCGGCGGCCTGACGCTACTGGCTGGCCTGGCCGTGGCCTCCGCGCAGACCGGCACGACGCGCCTGCAGGACATCCTCGCTGCCGACATTTGGGGAGACAACCGCGTCACCGTCGTGGTCGCGCTGCTCATCGCGTTTTCCGCGTTCACCAAGGCCGCGCAGTTCCCCTTCCACTTCTGGCTGCCCGAGGCCATGGCCGCCGCCACACCGGTGTCCGCGTTCCTGCACGCCGCGGCCGTGGTCAAGGCCGGCATCTACCTGCTGGTGCGCTTTTCCACCATCTTCTCCGACGTCGCCGCGTGGAACTACCTGCTGGTCATCGCCGGCCTGTTCACCGCGTTAATGTCCGCGTTGTTCGCCATTACCAAGACGGACTTGAAGCACCTCACGGCGTACTCCACCGTGTCCCACCTGGGTTGGATCGTCGCCGCGATCGGCATCGGCACCCCGGTCGCCCTAGCCGCGGCGTTGACTCACACGCTGGCGCACGCGCTGTTTAAGTCCTCGCTGTTCATGCTCATCGGCGTGGTGGACCACGAGGCCGGCTCGCGCGACATACGCCGCCTAGGCCCGATCTACAACAAGATGCCGTTCACGTTCGCCTCCACCGTCGTCGCCGCCGCATCCATGGCCGCGGTACCGCCGCTGTTCGGCTTCGTGTCCAAGGAATCCATCCTGGATGCCTTCCACGAATCCTCCTACGGCGCGCTCCTGCTCACGGTGGCAGGCATCGCCGCGTTCCTCACCTTCGTGTACTCGGCGAAGATCGTCTTCGGTGCATTTATCGACGGACCAAAGGACCTCCCCGACGTCCACGAAGCCCCCACCGCCCTCTGGCTGCCCGCCGCGCTGCCGGGTCTGACCTCCGCGGTCCTGCCGTTTGTGCTGTTCTGGGTGGACAACCCCGTCTCCGCAGGCGTACGCGCTGTGACGGGCGACGACAGCTTCGCCACCCACCTCGCCCTCTGGCACGGCGTGACCCCGCCATTCCTTGTGTCCCTGGCAGTTTTGGTCGCCGGCGTGGTGTTCGTGGTGTTCTTCCGCAAGCGCGTCTTCGCCGCGCTGGAGAACAAGGACCTCCTGCCCGCGGACGGCACCGAGGTGCTGGCCTGGACCACCCGCGGCCTTTCCGATTTTGGCAAGCAGCTCGGCTCGCTGGCCGACGGCTTCAACCCGTCGCGCCACCTCTTCCCCCTGCTGGCCTCCGTCACCGCGATGGGCCTGTGCGTGATCGTGCTCACCGATGGTATCGATGGCGTCACCCCGGCCCCGCGCGCCGAAGGCCTGGACGTGTGGTGGGACCTCATCCCATTCGCCATCATCGCGATGTCCGTGCTGGGCATGGTGTTCACCCGCTCCCGTCTCGCCTCCGCTGTGCTGCTCGGCACCGTCGGCGTGGGCATGACCCTGCAGATGTTCCTGCTGGGCGCCCCGGACGTGGCCATGACGCAGTTCCTGGTCGAGTCGCTGACCGTGGTGGTCATCCTGGTGGTGCTTCGCTACCAGCCGCGGATGTTCCCGGAGACGAAGGCCCGTCGCAAGGCATTTGCCTCCATCTTCGCCCTGCTCGCAGGCGTGGTCACCTTCTTCGGCGTCTACGGCCTGACCGGACGCCGCGGCCGCTCGGAGCTCGCCGAGTGGTACCTCACCCAAGGCGGCGAGGCCACCGGCGCCGACAACATCGTCGCCGTGATCATCGTGGAATTCCGTGGCTTCGATACCCTGGGCGAGCTGTCCGTGCTCGGCATGGCCGCCGTGGTCATCGCCGCGGTGGTCAGCTCCATGCCGCGCCACATGTTCGAGGCCGGCACCCGCCCGCGCCCGTTCGGCCAGTCCCAGCTCAACTCCATCCCGCTGCGCAAGGCCGCGGCCCTGGTCGCGCCGGTGCTGGTGGTGCTGTCCGTGCTGATCTTCTTCCGCGGCCACACCGCCCCCGGCGGTGGCTTCGTCGCCGCGCTGGTCATGGCCACGGCGTTCGCCCTCAACTACCTGTCCCGCGGCGCCGACGCGGACGTGGTGAAGAACTTCACCCCGATCCGCCTGACCGGCTGGGGCATCATCATCGCCATTTCCTCCGGCTTCCTCGGCTTCATCGAGGGCGGGTTCATGTACGCCATCCACGGCGAGATCGCTGGCGAGCACATGACCACCTCGCTGATCTTCGACTTCGGCATCTACCTAGCCGTGCTCGGCATGGTCACCGCCGCGATCAACGCGCTCGGCGGCTACCTGCGCCCCGGCATGGACCTGTCGGACCTGGACTACTCGCGCGACGAAGAAGACAACCCGCTGCCGAGTATCCCGGCCCCGCTGGCGCCCGAAAACCCCGTGGACGCGCACCCGGAGCCGATCAACCCGGCGCACGACCCGCAACCGGTTATCACGAAGGAGCACTAACCCATGGTCATGGCACTTACCATCGCAGTCTTGGTCGCGGGATCCGTGTACCTGGTTCTCCAGCGCGGCCTCGTGCGGGTGATCTTCGGCATGTCCCTGTTCGGCCACGCCACCAACCTCACCCTGCTCGCCACAGGCGTCGGCGCATGGCGCGGGGAAGCCTTCCCGTCGCGTGTGCCGTTCGAGGACATGGCGGATCCACTGCCCCAGGCATTCGTGCTCACCGCCGTCGTGATCGCGATGGCCACCACGACGATCCTGCTGATGCTGTCCGCGCTGGGGCGTAACGACGACACCGCGGAGCAGCCCACCGGCACCGACGCCGGCTACTCCAAGATGCGGCTGAGCCCCTCGGCCCTGTCCACCGCCGGCCGCAACGCCCGGCTAAACCAGAAGAAGCTGGAGGAGATCCGCGCACGCGAGATCAGCCACGTTGACAACGAAAGCCTGAGGGTGACCGACTAATGGCCGTAGACGCAATCCTGCCCGTATTTGTGGCGCTACCGCTGATCGTCTCCGCGGTCACGGCCCTCAGCCCCTGGAAGTGGCTCAACGACGCGCTGGCGATCGTCATCCCCGCCATCAACTTAGGTATGGGCGTGTGGTTCTACGGCTACACGCGCGACCACGGCACTATCAGCCACGTCATCGGCCTGTACCAGGGCGGCGTGGGCATCTCGTTCGCCGCCGACACGTTCTCCGCCGTGATGATCGTGACCACCATGATCGTGGCACTGATGTCCAACTGGTTCGCCATCGTCGTCGGCGAAACCCAGTCCCGGTTCTACGTGCCCCTGTCGCTGGTGCTCATCACCGGCGTCTCCGGCGCGCTGCTCACCGCCGATCTGTTCAACTTCTTCGTCATGATCGAGGTGTGCCTGCTGCCGTCCTACGGCCTGATCGCCATGACGGGCACCCGCCACCGCCTGCTGTCCGCGCGCATGTTCGTGCTGGTCAACCTGGCGGCGTCGACAATGCTCGTGCTCGGCGTGGGCTACCTCTACGCCGTCACCGGGGCGGTGAACCTCGCCTCCCTGCAGGGCGTGGCCGCAGGCAACGGGCCTGCCACGGTGGCCACCGGCATCGTCGTCATCGCCATCGCCACGAAGGCCGGCGTGTTCCCCGTCTACACCTGGCTGCCGCGCACCTACCCGTCCACCTCCGCGGCCGTGATGGGCCTGTTCTCCGGCCTGCACACCAAGGTGGCCGTGTACATGCTCTTCCGCATCTGGGTGATCATGTTCGACATGGACCCGCGTTGGAACACGCTGCTCATCGTGGTCATGGTCATCTCCATGATCATCGGTGGCTTCGCCGGCCTGGCCGAGGCCACCATGCGTCGCGTGCTGGCCTACCAGATGGTCAACGGCATGCCGTTCATCCTGATCATGCTGGCCTTTACTAACGACGACGCACGCTACGCCCTCGCCGCCGGCCTGCTCTACACCCTGCACCACATGATCACCATCGCGGCACTCGTGCTGAACTCCGGCGCGATCGAGGAGACCTACGGCACCGGCACCATGGCGAAACTGTCCGGCATCGCCCGCCGCGACCCGTGGACGTCCGCCGTATTCGTCGCCGGCGCGTTTTCTATCGTGGGTTTCCCGCCGTTTTCCGGCATCTTCGGCAAGGTCACCGTCGTGCTGGCGGCCGCCTCCGCCGGGGACTGGCGCTCCTGGGTGGCCATCACCGCCATCATCATCGCCTCCTTCGGCGCGCTGCTGTCCATGATGCGCATGTGGCAGCGCGTGTTCTGGGGCAGGCCGATGCAGAACTACCCCGAGGCGCTCAACGTCCGCGCCAGCTTCATGCTGCCGTCCGCGGTGCTGATGGTGATGTCGCTGTGCATGTTCATCTTTGCCGGCCACATGTGGGACATCACCACCAACGCCGTCGACGACCTGCTCGACGTTGACGCCTACACCACCGCCGTGCTCGGCGACGACCCCATCGGCGTCCCCGCACCCGGCGACACCTTCGGCGCCGAAACCAATGGAGGCGAGAACTAATGCGAGGCTTCTTCCACGGCGTGAAGTACGCCGTCTGGCTTGCCAAAGAAATCTTCGTGGCCGGCTTCGATGCCGTCGCCAAGGCGTTCAACCCGGCGGCGAAGTTCGACCCCATCGTCATCTACTACCCGCTGCGCGTGAACACGGACTGGGACGTGTTCTGGTTTTCCACCTCCATCACCGCAACGCCTGGCACGCTGTCCATGGGGCTGCGCCACCCCGTCACCGACAACGGGCCGATCACCCTGCTGGTGCAGGCCGCGTTCGGCTCCGACCCGGAAGATGTCATCGCGGGCTTGGTGGATATGGAGGAACACCTTCGGCCGTCGCTAAGCAAGAGCCCCATCGACCCGAAAACCGTCGCCTGGGAGCCCTACGTCGACCACGGCCCGGACACAAACGGCGACAACGTGCCGCCGGCCGAAAGGATGGATTAAGCCATGTTCACCACCATCATGCAGATCTGCCTGATCATCATGGCCGTCAGCCTGCTCATCGCGCTCGGCGCCGTGATCCTGACCAAAGACGAACTCTCCCGCGCCGTGATGGCAGACGTGATCTTCTACTCCATGATCGCCATCTTCCTCGTGTGGACGCTGTTCAATTCGTCTGCCATCGCGTACGAGATCCCGCTGCTCGCCGGCCTGGTGTGCGGCGTGATCCCGACGATCTCCATGGCCCGCATCATCTCGAGAGGACGCCGCTAATGACCATCGCCGAAATCATCGTCGCCGTGCTGGTTGTCGTGGCCACCATCTGCGTGGTCGCCACCACCATCCTGCAGCTGCGCGCCCCCGACGCCCTGACGCGCGTGAACCTGCTCGGCCCCCTGGTGGTAGTGGCCTTCCCCATCCTCATCGTGGCCAAACTCATCCACTCCTGGACCACCACCGGCTTCGACCTCAACGACTTCATCCGCGCCATTTTGGCCATCGCCGCGGTGTGGATCGTCGGCTCCGTCGCGTCGTTCGTCATGGGCCGCTCCCTGTACGGCGTCACCGTCTCGGACAAAACTACCTAATGGGCTTGTGAGCACTAGCGACGACGCGTACGTCACGGACCTGGCACTGCGCGCCGGCCGTGGCGACAAACACGCGCTCACCGAATTCATCCGGCTCACCCAAAACGACGTGTGGCGCCTACTCGCCCACCTCGCCGGACCCCAACACGCCGACGACCTCACACAAGAGACCTACCTGCGCGTCCTCGGGTCGCTTCCGCGCTTCCAAGCCCGCTCCACCGCGCGCACCTGGCTGCTGTCGCTCGCGCGCCGCGCCTGGGTGGACTCCGTGCGCCACGACATGGCCCGACCCCGCAAATCGGCGGCCGAATACGAAGACGTCGCCGCCGCCAACCCCAGCCCCGACAACCCCAACACCTGGGGCGACGTCATCGACGCACGCTCGCTTCTCGACGAGCTACCGCCCGAACGCCGCGAAGCCCTCGTACTCACGCAAGTGATGGGCTACACCTACGAAGAAGCCGCCCGCATCGTCGGCGTACGCGTCGGCACCATCCGCTCCCGGGTGGCCCGCGCCCGGCGGGATCTGGTGGCGGGCACGGCCGAAGGATCGTCGTAAAGCGCATGCAAAGGTGCCAACCGGGAGAAATTCGCATAAGTTTGTAAAAGGTTTTGCTAAACAACTCCCGGAGTTTTTTCATGCTGAAAAACGCACTACTAATTTCATTCGCCTTCATCGGCACCGTCGTCGGCGCAGGCTTCGCCTCCGGCCAGGAAGCGATGCTGTACTTCTCCGCCTTCGGCACCCAAGGCATCTGGGGCGCAGTCTTAGGCTCCGCGCTGATGCTCATCGCCGGCGTGACCATCCTGCAGCTCGGCTCCTTCTTCCAAGCCAAAGAGCACATGGAAGTCCTCGGCTCCATCTCCTCGAAGGTGATGGGCTGGATCCTGGACATCGCCACCATTGTCACCCTGTTCTCCATCGGCTTTGTCATGTTCGCCGGTGCCGGCGCCAACCTGAACCAGCAATTCGGCATCCCAGTGTGGATCGGCGCGGTGCTCATGCTCGCCGCCACCATCGGCTTCGGCATGCTGGATGTGGACAAGGTCACCGGCGCCATCGGCGCGCTCACCCCGTTTTTGCTGATCTTTGTCATCTTCGGCTGCGGCTGGACCCTGGTGAACGCCCACCCGGACTGGGACGCGCTGAACGCCGCGGCGGCGCAGGTGGATACCTCCCTGCCCAACTGGTGGATCTCCGCGCTGAACTACACCGGCCTGAACGTCATGTGCGTGGTGTCCATGGCGCTGGTCATCGGCGGCAACCAGCTGGACACCCGCGCAGCCGGCCTCGGCGGGCTGTTCGGCGGCATCGGCTACCTGGTCATGCTCATGCTTTTGGCGCTGGCGCTGCTGGTCAAGATCGAGACCGTCGAGGGCCAGGACATGCCGCTTCTGACCCTGATCAGCGACATCAACCCGACCATGGGGCTGATCATGTCCCTGGTCATCTTCGGCATGATCTTCGCCACCTGCCTAGGCATGTTCTTCGCCCTGGGCAAGCGCCTCGCCCGCGGCCGTGAAGACAAGTTCCGCATCATCTTCATCTCTGCCTGCCTGATCGGCTTCGTGCTGTCGTTCGTGGGCTTCCAGCAGCTCGTCTCCACCGTCTACCCGATCCTGGGCTACCTGGGCCTGCTGCTCATCCTCGTGATGACCATCGCGTGGGTCCGCGGCATCCCCAAGCTGCGCAAGGAGGGCGACCGCCGCCGCCGCGCGCTTGAGCTGACCCGCAAGAAGATGGACCCGGCCGAGCGCTTCACCAAAAACGACGAGCGCGAGCTCGAGTACATCACCTCCAAGTCCAACGTGGACGCCGAGGAACTGTCCGAGGCCCTCGAGGAAGAGGTCGCCCAGGAGCTGCTCGACGACGAGGAGAGCGAGTTCGAAGAGGAAGACCGCGAGAATCCCTCCGAAGTCGTCTACGTCTCCTACACCGACCCCGTCTCCGCCGACGAGTACGCGGCCAACCCCGACGAGCCGTGGAACGACCACACCGTCGACGACATGATCGCCGCCGAAGAGGCCGAGGAGGCGGCAGCCGGCCCGGACAACAGCCTGGGCGGCGACACCAGCGAGGAGGAAGACGCTGCGGAGGAAACCGGCGGCTCCACCGCTGTTTCCGCGAAGGACAACGGCTCCACCAAGCTGTAGCGCGCAGACGCTTTAAGCCCCACCGACAATTCCCGGCGGAATCCCTTAGTGCCAGAGTGGTTGTGAACGACGTACCGTAGGAGGTTTTGTTCATGACCGATTCACAGTTGCCTCAGTTGGTGCCGTCGTCGTTGACGTCGCCACCGTCCGTTGATGCCCCGGT